>NZ_JBFRGF010000023.1:0-81134 GCF_052115205.1 Arthrobacter sp. 2RAF6
TGCTCCATATGTGTGCGGGAAAAGCCTGAAGGGTGAGCCACCCCCACTACGGGTTGAGCCGAACCCACGGGTCGATCCCTGGTCCAGAGCGGAACGGACCCTCGGGTTCCCACCGAGGAACCCTCAGTTTCGCTGAACTCACGGGAGCCCTCGGGTTCGAGTAGTAACGGCGTGAAGTTGAACGCTAAGCCTTGAGTGTCATGTTGGGGTATACCCCAATTGGACGTCAGGAAACAGCCGGCAATACTGTCAGATTAGAGTGTCCTTAGTGTTTTCCTGACGCAAGTTGCCCGAGGTCTTGGATTTCAACCTGACACTCTTCGTTAGGAGTGGAACATGGTCGGCTAACGCATCGGATACGTCAGGGTCGGCGGGCTGGACTAGAACAGCCAGCGCCAGTTGGAGGACGTCCAGGTAGGCAGGGTGTTCACGGGCAAGGCGTCCGGCAAGGAAACCAATCGTCCCCAACTGGAGGAACTCTCAAAGTTCGCCCGCGACGGTGACCCCGTCATCGTGCACGGCAAGGGCCGACTGGTGAGAAACCTCGATGACCAGCGCTCCGTCGTGGAGAATCTGCAGAATTCGAGCGTTACCTCGTCAGCGAACGCCAACCGAAGGCATCGCCCTGACCAAAAAACGCTGAGCCTGCCGAGGGCGCAAATGTGCCCTTTCAACGGCTCAGACGGCTGGCAGGACGCGCCGGCGCAGGAGACTGTTTGTAACAGTCGACCTCTACGTGCCCAGAATTACGCAACAGTGGCATGTTGTTATTACAGTAAGGATTGCCTTGCCTATCTCACTGCCGTTCCTCCCGACTCCTCGGGCTGCTCTGCGTGGAGGGTAGGGCTGCCCCCAACCATTCCGGTCCCAGCCGGAACCTTGAAAGGCCCCCATGAAATTCGGCATCAAACCCGCTACGGCCCTTGCCGCCGCCACGGCCACGCTGCTGGCACTTTCGGCGTGTAGCGGCGCACCAAGCGGTACCGCAAGCGGTGGTTCTACGGCCGGCGCGTCCGGCGACGGCATCGTCGTATACAACGCGCAGCATGAAAACCTCACCGGCGCATGGGTGGATGCCTTCACCAAGGAAACGGGCATCAAGGTTACGCTCCGTAATGGTGACGACCTTGAAATGAGCAACCAGCTCAGTGAGGAAGGCAAGAACTCCCCAGCGGACGTCTTCCTCACGGAAAACTCCCCGGCCATGGTCCGCATCGCGAGTGCGGGATTGCTCGCTCCCGTGGACCAGGCAACCCTCAGCCAGGTCCCTGCGCAGTACCGGCCCTCCAGCGGCGACTGGACGGGCATCGCGGCCCGCTCCACCGTGCTGGCGTACAACAAGAACAAGCTCAGCGCAGACCAGCTTCCCAAGTCCTTGATGGATCTCGCGGATCCGTCATGGAAGGGACGCATCGGTGCGTCGACGGGCGGAGCTGATTTCCAGGCCATCGTCAGCGCGATGCTTGCGCTCAAGGGAGAAGACGCTACCCAGAAATGGCTGGAGGCGGCCAAAACCAACTTCAAGTCCTACAAGGACGACACCCCGGTGCTCGCAGCCGTGAACGCCGGCGAGGTCGACGCGGGAGTGCTGTACCACTACTACTCCTTCGTGGACCAGGCCCAGACCGGAGAAAACAGCAAGAACGTCGATCTCCACTACTTCAAGAACCAGGACCCGGGCGCGTTCGTCAGCGTCTCCGGCGGCGCTGTTCTGGCATCCAGCAAGAAGCAGGCACAAGCCCAGCAGTTCCTGAAGTTCATCACGGGCAAAGCGGGTCAGCAGGTCCTCCAGAACGGTGACTCCTTTGAGTACGCGGTTGGCTCCGACGTACCGGCAAACTCCAAGCTTGTGCCCCTCAAGGACCTTCAGGCACCTTCGGTGGACCCCGCCAAGCTCAACAGCGAAAAGGTCACCGAGCTGATGACCAAGGTCGGGCTTCTTTAGGCCCCAACCGCCCGCTGATGGCCTCGAACATCGCAGCGGCTGCCGGTCCCGCAGCAGGATCAACGGGCAGTGCGGTTGAAGAGAATTTGACCCCCACTACGCCTGACTTCCGGTTGATATAGACCATCTGCCCGTGGATGCCGAGGCAGTACGCGGTGTCCGGGTCGTCCGAGAGGAACCAGAACTGGCTGCGGTACCTGCCTCCCGGCATCGCTTCCGCATGATTGCCGGCGGCGAAAGCCGCTGCGGAATCAGGGCCGCCTGTGAAGATGTCCTCAACCCAGCCAGGCTCAAGGATCCGCTCATTGTTCAGTGAGACCCCGCCGTCGCGGATCAAGGCCCCGAACAGAGCCATATCCCCAAGCGTGGCGCAGATGCCGCCGTCGAACATGCCGGTTCCGGCCGCGTCGAGGGAGATGTAGGCGTCGTGACGTGCACCCATCCGTGACCAGAGGACCTCGGAGGCGAGTTTTGCGAACGGCTCCCCGCTGGCAGCTTCGCAAAGCCAGCCGAGCACATCCGTCTCGCAACTGCGGTATTCGAAATGGCCGCCGTGCTCACGGACCTGTTCCAAGGTCAGCAGGAACTCCTTGAGCGTGCCTGCTCCGCCGTTGCGGGGCGCCCAGCCCACAGCCTCGTCCAGCTTCCGCACCTCGGACCCTGCGTCGAGGTAATCCTCCGAGAATTTGATGCCACTGCGCATGTCCAATATGTCCCGCGCTGTAGCGCCCCTGTAGCCGCTGGCGCCGAGCTCGGGAACATAGTGCTCTATCGGCCGGGCGGTGTCGATCTTCCCCTGGGCCGCCAGTACGCCGACCACCGAGGAAACGATGGATTTGCTGACGGACATGAGCAGGTGCCTTGTATCGGGAGTCATCTCCCCGAAGTACTCCTCGACGAGGACCTCATTGCCGTGCAGGACCATCCACGCATCGGTGCTCGTGGCCGCCAGGACCTGCCCGACCGTGCTGTCCAGGCCGTCGGGCAAGCGCACAGGCACTCCCCCGAGCCCGAGGGAATCCCCGGGCGCCGCCCGCTGCGGCAGGCCGGCGGGGTCCGTGGACGCGGCACGAATCGCAGCGTTCTCGAACAGCTCATCCATGTGAAGGAAGGACCATTGCAGATTCCCGGGCTCCTGCCAGTTGTCAACGGTGACCCTGCTTTGGCGAGTGGTAATGCGTGACATGGTGTTCCTCCTCATGAAAGCGAATGGCATTCTCTTTCATGATTATGCCTCACTCTCCTCTTCGAGGTAACCGAGGGACACGAGACCATTTCAGTCGACCTTGAAGCCCCCGTTGCTGTAGAGAATCTGGCCATTCATCCACGATCCCCGCTCGGAAAACAGGAATCTCACCAGGTCTGTCGTGTCCTCGGCCGTGCCGAGTCGGCCGGCCGGGGTTGCATCAATACCCGAGCGCCGCGTCGCGTCGTCCATCCACCCGGTATCGATCGGGCCCGGATTCACCACATTCGCACGCACACCCCGGCCTGCCAGCTCGACGGCGGCTCTCAGCGCGCGGCATTCGCTGGCGATGGATTCCGGGTCGTCGGGATTGCGCTCCAGTCCGACGCGATCGTCGTACGGCCGCCAATAGTTGAGGGCGAGGTCCCAGCCGTCGCGCGCCAGACCGACCGCGAGGTTCGCCCCGATCGAGCGCCGCCGGCCGACGCCCGTCACAACCGCGACTTTCGAATGGCTCTGCATAGTCATGGTTCGATTCTAGGAAGCGGCATCGGCGGCCACGCCGCGCGCCGCGGCGAGAACGGCAGTGGTGAGCACTTCGGCCCCCGCGGTCTTGGGTATGTAGGCCAGGGCGCCGGCGTCGAACGCTTGGCGGATCACCACTGGGGTCGCGAGGGAACTGCGGACCACCACTTGTGATCCGGTCGAGAGAATGGCCTGGATTTTGGAGCGGAGCGGGATCCGGTCACCAAGCATGACGTCCAACAGGACAACGTCAGACAACTGTCCCAGCGAGGCGGCGAGCTCGGCCCAGGACCTGAACCTGCCCACCACCTTTACGGTTGCGGCGTTGGCCTCAAGCCAAGAAGCAAGACTCTCCCGGAGCAGTGCGTGGTCTTCGAGGGAACAAGAAATCCTCAAGATTCGGGCATCCGGAAAGAAGGCGGCCAGCCGGAGCTTTTCAAACAGTCAACACGGATCCTTGCGCCCCCGAACCCCGCGCCGTAGGTTTGAGGAAGCGGACGTATGCGTCCGGGGGCATCGGGTTTGAAGCCGATGGTCAGTCAGATTCAGAGAAGGAACATGGCCGTGGCAACAGGTATTGTCAAGTGGTTCAACGCCGAGAAGGGTTTCGGCTTCATTGCCCCCGACGACGGTTCGGCGGACGTCTTTGCCCACTACTCGGCGATCGCCTCGAGTGGGTACCGATCACTGGACGAGAATCAGCGGGTCCAGTTCGACGTCGTGCAGGGCCCGAAAGGCCCCCAGGCGGAGAACATCCAGCCTCTTTAAGAGGGGACCACTGACGAATCAGGCTATTTCTGCAAGCAGCCGGCCCCACTTGGGCGCCAGTAAGGGCGCCCCGGCAAGCTTGAGGCAATGCCACAGCGTCACCGCTACGGAATCCAGCACCGGCACCCCGGTGGTTTCCTCCACTTCCGCGGTGATGTTGGCGCCGTAAAGGTTCGTGCACAAATAAATGAGCGCGTCCGGGTTCGAGGCGGCAAGTTCCAAGGACCCGGGCAGTATTTCCGCGTCCGTGACCCGGGCGAAGGATTCGTTGTTGCTGAGGTCCAGGTGGCGGTGGTCCACCGTTTTGATCCCTTCGCGCGCATAAGACTCGATGACGGCTTGGTTCACGTCCCCGGTATAGGGCGTGAACATGCCGATCCTTTCCGTGCCGAACGTCCTGAAGGCCTCCAGATAGGCCAACGTGGAGGTCGTGGCCGGGATTCCGGTGGCCTCCGTGATTTCCCGGACCAGGGCCTCGTCGTGCGCGGCACCGAGCCAGGAACCTGAGGTTCCGTTCCACGCGATGACGTCCACGTCCGCCGTCGCAAGCAACGCGGCGGCTTCCCGCATGACGGCCGAATCAAACTGTTTGTCCGAGGAATCATCCAGCGCAATCCGAGTGACCGGAATGCGTGTGGAGTGGATGGTGACGTCCTGGCGGTCACCCAGGATCCGGTAGCTTTGCGGCTCCAGGCACGTGTTGGACGACGGCACGATCATGCCGATGCGGGTGGGGCGGTGTGCGGAAGGCATGGTTCTCCTAAGCAGAAACGGGGGCGGGAGCGGACGGCGATTTTCGAACGGACAGGGCGTCGCGGTGTGCGGCGAAGCCGTTGCGGGCAACGAAACGGCCCACCGGGCCGGGATCGTGGAAACCGCCGTCGTCGACCACCACGCGTCCGGCGGAGACGACGACGGCGGGCCAGCCGCTCAGCGCCTTCCCTTCGAAAGGCGAGAAGTCAGTTCCCATGTGGAGCACGCCGCCGTCGACCTCGCGCACTTCGGCGGGATCGAAGATGACGAGATCGGCGTCGAACCCTACCGCGATAGCGCCCTTGCCGGGCACGCCATTGATCCGCGCGGGGCCGGCCGAGAAGACCTCGACGAAGTCCTCTATGGTGCTGTGGGGGGCCATCGCGGTGAACGTGACGGGCATGCGGGTTTCGACGCCGGGCAGCCCGTGCGGCATGAAGCGGACGTCGTCGGTGCGCTCGCGCTTCTGCAAGAGGTCGTAGCAGGAGTGGTCCGAGGAGACGGTGTGGATGGCTCCGGCCGCGAGACGTTCCTTCAGCGCCGCGACGGTTTCAGCACTGCGCATGGGCGGGCAGCAGGCATACCATTCGGGGAATTTTGAGCCATATACGGTGTCATCCAGCGTCAAGTAGTGCGGGCACGTCTCGGAGTAGGCCTCCTGGCCGCGCTCGCGGGCCTCGGTGACCAGATCCACCGCGCCTGGGGTCGACTGGTGCACAAAGTAGACGGGCGCTCCGGTGTACTCGGCCATGGCGAGGGTCTCTTTGACGGAAATTTCCTCGGCAAGTTCGGGCCGTGTGGAGTGCAGGTGCTCAATGCCGATCCGGCCGTCCGCGGCGTGCTGTTCGGTGCAGTCGGCGATGATGGGATCGTGCTCCGCGTGGATGTATGTGAGTCCGTCCAGGCGCACCATCTCGCGCATGACTTTCAGGATGGTGTCGCCGTCGGCCATGGTGGAACCGCGGTTGGTGGTGTACATCTTCACCGAACGGACGCCCAGTGCGGCGAGCTGCTCCAGCTGCGACGGCACAGTCTCGTCCCAGCTGACCACGGAGCCGTGCAGCGCGACATCGCAGCGGGACTCGGCGGCCAATCGTTTCTTGTTCAGGGCTGCGTCCAGCGGTGATTCCTGGGCGTCACGCGGAATACCAAAATCGATGATGGTTGTGGTGCCGCCCCACAGGGCAGCGGTGGAGGTAGTGCGGTAGTCGTCCAGGGTGCGGAAGCGGCCGGTCACTTGGGCCACGTGGCAATGGCCGTCCACGCCGCCAGGGATGACCAACTTGCCGGCCGCGTCGACGATGCGGGAGGCTGCGGGGACCGGCTCGGCGGCGTCGATGAGGTGGGTGATGCGGCCGCCGTCGATTACGACGTGGGCGGCTTGCCGGGCCGGCCCGGTGGATTGACGGCTGTTGACCACGGTGCCGTGGGCGATGACGAGATCGGGGATGGTCACGGTGGTCCCTACTTTCCGGCTGGAACGGCGGCGGCAGCAACGGAAGTGCTGGCGGCGGACTGGATGGCGGTCAGGGCGGCGTCGAGGTTTTCAGACAACCCCCGGCGGTGCTTGACGGGCGGCGGCGCGAAAGCGCCCTGGCGGTGGAAGCCGGACTGAAGCGCCACAACCGCTTCTGTCATCCGGATGCCGGCGGAGATTCCGTCCACCACGGGCACGGGGATCTGTCCTTCAAGCTCGCGCGCGAGTCCGGCAAGCGGGGCGCCCGCCAGGATGACGACGTCGGCGCCGTCCTCCGCGACCGCCTGCCGGCTCAGTGCCAGCAGGGTTTCCTTGAAATCCTGCTGCACGGTGCCGATGCCGTTGAGGCTCTGGTTGATGGACCGGATCGAGGCAAGGCGGCTGCCAAGTCCGAAATGCTCCACGCAGTCCCGGTACCAAGCGGTGATGCGGTCCGAAATGGCGATGATGGAGAAGCGTTGGCCCTGCAGGGCCGCGGCGCAGAGGGCGGCCTCCGTGATCCCGATGACGGGCACGTCGGTGAGCTCCTTGAGGGCGGGCATCCCGGGGTCGCCGAATGCGGCCACCACGACGCCGTCTATGCGGTCCGCTGCCGGATCGCCCCCGCAGGCCTCGGCGATGATTTCGGCGACGGCTCCGGCTGCGATGAGGGATTCGAAACGGGTCTCGATGTATTCGACGCCATGTCCGGCGGTCCGGACGATCAGCTCGGTGTCAGCCCCCGCCGAGCGGCGGGCTTCGGCGTCGATCAACGCAGTGACATCCGCGCTGATGTTGGGATTGATGACTAGCAATTTCATGGTCGTTTGCCTTGCAGCTTGAGTTCCGTGGCGGGCTCGTTCTGGGGGAACTGCTCGCGGTACTTTCCAATGTGCGACGCCGATTGGGTAGCGGCGCGCTCGGCATCGCCGCTGGCGATGGCGGCGTAGAGATCGCGGTGCTCCTGGATCAGTTCCGGCAGGTCGTCCACGTGGCGGAAGAGCCAGTGCATGCGGCCTTGGAGCGGTTCCAACGCGGTGCGGAGAAAATCGTTGTTGGCGATGGCCGTGATGGCATCGTGGAATTCACTGTTGGCGCGGTGCGCCTCGAGTATTGAGCCTTTCGCAAGGAAGCGATCGGCCTCATCGAGGAGCCCGGCCAGGTGCTTGAGGTCCTTGTCCGTGGCGCGGGCCGCCGCCAGGCGGCAGGCGAGGACTTCGAGTGACTGGCGGACGTCGAAGAGGTCCTCGACGTCTTTGGGGCTCAACCCTGCCACTTCGGAACCGCGGGAGGCCCGGTCCTGGATGAGGCCTTCCTGCCGCAGCATGCGGAGGGCTTCGCGGATGGGGAGTCGCGAGACGTTGAATTCGGCGGCGAGGTCCCTCTCCACCAGCCGGGTGCCGGGCGCGTAGTGACCCTCGAAGATTCGCGAACGGATGGCGTCCCGCACGGATTCCCGGAGGGGACGGTCCGTGGCGGGGGTTCCTTCTGCAATCAGCATCTTTGCTCCATTCGTGTTCTCTTGGGTCATTGTGCCCGGCATTCCCGGCGGGCGTCTGGCTTTTGGTGGTTCAGGACCGTCCGGCCAGACCGGTCAGGCGAGTTAGACCGGAAGTCGTTTGCCGTAGTCCAGCGTCAGCACGGACACGCCCATGATGATCGCGGAGCCGACAAAGTACAGGAGGGCCCAGGTGTAGGAGCCTGTGGCGCCGACAATCAGGCCCACCACAATCGGGGTGACGAAGCCTGAGATGTTGCCGCTGAAGTTCATGGCGCCGCCCAGGACGCCCGAGTTGGTGCGCCCGCCCAGGATGGAGGGGATGCTCCAAAACAGGCCAACCCAGCGGAGGAAGAACATGACCACGGACAGCAGGACAACCGCCGTCGTCGGGTCTGCCACGATGGTGACGCCTACCAGGCCGCCAATCACCACGACGCTGGAGATACCTAGCAGGGTGCGCATGACCTTGTTTGCCGACGCGCCGGCCGCACGCCACTTGTCAGCGATGGTGCCGCCCAGGATTTCGCCGACAAAGCCGGCACCGAAGATCACGAAGGTGGACCAGCCGATGGTGTTCAGGTTGAAGTGCTTGGCTTGGGCCAGGTAGAGCGGGCCCCATGTCAGCAGGCCGTAGAACACTCCGTTGAATCCTAGCCAGCCGAAGCACATGGCCCAGAAAGAGCGGAACTTCAGATAGGGGAGGAGGGCGCGCTTGCCCTTGACGCCGTCCTTTTTGTCCTCGGCGTCTTCCTCGGCGTGGGAGGCCTCGATATAGCTGGCCTCGGCGTCGTTGACGCCTTTGTGGTTGCGGGGATTGTCGCGGACGTACCACCACACGGCCAGGCCCATGAGGACCGTCGCCGCGCCGGCGATGATGAACGAGTAGCGCCAGCTGCCTGTTGAGGCGATGAGCCAGGTGATGAGGATGCCGCCCAGGCCGGCGCCGAGCGGGGCGCCGGCGTCAAGGATCGTGGCGCCGCGGCCGCGCTCCTTCTTGTGCATCCAGATGGCGTTGAGCTTGCCGCCGGCCGGCATGACTCCTGCTTCGGCGACGCCGATACCCAGGCGCGCTATGAACATGCTGAGGAAGCCGCCAGCCAGGCCGGATGCTGCCGTTGCGGCACCCCAGCCGATGCACGACGCCGTCACGACCTTGCGGGGGCCGAACTTGTCGATGAGCAAGCCGACGGGGATCTGCATGAGGGCGTAGGTCCAGAAGAATGCCGAAAGCAGGAGTCCGACGAGCTCCGGGGCGAGGTTGAATTCCTTTTGGATGATGGGCAATGCCACGGAAATGGAGCCGCGGTCGATGTAGTTGACGGCTACCAGGATGAGCAGCAGGACGAAGAGCCTCCAACGGACACTCGTGCGTCGCTGCACGCCGTCCTTGCCGGCTTTTCCTTCGAAGGCATGCGCTTCTGTTTCGGTGTTTTGGAGAGACACAGGTTCTCCTTCAGGGGGAGTTTGAGGAGCGGGGAAAGTCTTGAATTGTTGAGCTGGGTGCGGGTTGCCGCGGCAGCTGGACTCGCGCCGGCGGCGGCAGTAGCGGCCCGGTCCTCTTTCTGGGAGGGGGGGACGATGCCGGTTCGTTGAGTCCGTCTTGGGATCCCGTTTTGGGATCCCAAAATCAAAATTAGATGTGACCCGGCGCACTGTCAAGGGTTTTGGTATACAAAGTGAAGAAACGGAATGTGACCGAAGATGCTCCGGCCCTAGCCTGAGCGGTAGCGTGCGAGGAGATGCCGCGGATGGGATACCGGGGCGCTCAACGTGGACCTGCCTGCCGACGCGCTCCCTACCTCACGACGCGCAACTGGCTACGGGACGCGGGGAAAGTCCTGCGACGCGCGAATACCGGCGTCGATAGGGATTTTCCGTGTCACGAGGCAGTTAGGGCGTCGCCAGGCGTCTAGAGCAGGGTCGGGGAAGGCTTAGTTCGGGTTGAGGTCGGCGAGAGCCGTCAGAGCCCGCTCGGGATGTTCCGCGATGCGGTTGAGGACGTACAACCACCACTCGCCACCGAAGATGACGTACTCGCGTGTCCTGTAGCCGTCCCTGTGGAGTTGGTCGAGAAGATCGGTCCCCAGTCCGAGGAGCATCTCGAATTCGATCGCGCCGGACTTCAGCGCCTCACCGTGCCGGGCTATGAGGGTGTCGACGAGCTCGTCGTCGTGCGTCGCGAGGGAAAGCGGATGGCCGGAACGAATGAGGTGGCTGGCAAGATCGAGGTAGGCGGCAGTCAGTTCGACGCTGTTGCGGGGGTAGGCGACGGCCTCGGGTTCAAGGAACGCGCCTTTGACCAAGCGAACGGTACCCGGGTGGCGAAGGACCCGCTCGAGGTCTCCGGGGGTACGGTGCAGGCGGGCTTGGAGCGTGATGCCGACGCGGGGGATCTCGGCGGCGAGCTCGTCGTACAGGTCCAGGACCAGTTCGGTCCGATCAGAGCCTTCGGCCGAGATCATCAGCCCCGTTCCGAACGGTTCAGTTATCGCGGCAAGCTGGCGTACATGGTCGAGCGCCAGATCGCGGTCCACGAGTGCGCCGAGGTGGGAAAGATCAAAAGAGATGGTGCTCGGCACACCGGTCTTCCCGAGCGCAGCGCCCAACTCAAGGAACACCCCGGCTTCAGAGCGTGCGAGCTCGGCGCTGCGCACGCTCTCACCGGCGTATTCGATACTCGCGGCATGCCCTCGGGCCACCGCCGCTGCCGCTACCTCGATGGCGTCAGCGGCGGTGTCCCCGGCCGAGTATCGCCTTGCCACGCGTGATGCCATTGTCGCCAAGGCTGGTGTGGACATGACACGCTGCTTCAGGTCTTCATCCAATGCCCACGCCCGCAGGGTATTGGCGGCACGCTCGAGGTCAATCTTGGTAGTCACCCGACAAACTGTACCTGCGGAGTTTGCGGGCACGGGCGTCGGGTTCACGCTGCGGAATCCGACGCTGGGCTGGTCAGGGTCGGGTACCCCCGCGGGTGTGCGCCAGGATTTCCGCCAGCTCGGCGAGCCGGTGCGCACGTGCTGACTCCGCCGGCGTGAACGGCTCGCCCGGCCGGGAGAACAGGAGCGGTCCGTGCCAGGCGGTGGGGATCTTAAGGAGCGTCGTGGAGGGCCCGACGGCGGCGCCCGCCTCGGCAGCCGGACCTTCGGCTTCGGGGGTGACGATTTTCGCCGAAAGGAGTTCCGCAACGGCCAGCGGCAGTTCGTCAGGGTTGTCGGCGATCCGGGCAGCCAGGCTCAGGGCCTTGGTCTGGCCGTCCGCCATGGCGAGTGCAGTGGTAGGCCACACGTGCGAATCCCGGCCGCCGCCGTCGTCGAGTGCTGTCAGTAGCTCCTGCTCGCCGAGGTGGCCCGGGGCGGAAAGTACGAATTCGTCCATGACGGCTCCATCCATGGGGTGGACATGGATGCTGAGGATGTTGATGCCGGTCCGCGCCAGGGATTGGGTGATGCGTTGGAGGGAACCGGGCTGGTCGCGGAGCACGGTCCTCGCCCGCCAAAGAGCAGGGGCCGAGCGGAGCTTCCTGCGGTGGCGGAGGGCAGGCGCGTGGATCCAGCGCCGCAGAATCCTGGCCGCCGAAGGCTCGGCGACCCAAATGACCAGGACCGTTGCGGTCACGGTCAGGAGGAGCACCTTGGCCAGGTAAGGCAATTGCGTTTCAACCACGGCGGCGTGGACAAGAAGTTCGATAGGGAGCATCACGGCGATTTGGGCCACGGTGACCCGGGCCTTCGGAGCCTCGGGCATCTGGCCGCACACTTCGCAGGAGAGCTCGGCTGTAGCGGAAGTCCTCTTGTTCGGCTTCATGGCACTATCGTGCCCGAGCCCTGTTTCACGTGGGTTGCGCCTGCGTCACGATCTTAGGCAGCACTAGCGCGGGCCAGTTCAGCGCTCGATGGAAGTGCTGAACTGACGCACGAAGGACCTCTAGCGGGCGTTCTCGTTGCTCTTGTTGGCGGCCGCGAGCTCGGTCAGGAGGTCGCGGATTTCAACAAGCAGGGCGGTGTCGGCCGGAAGCGGTTCGTCCTCGGGCTCTTCGATGGAGGCGCGGCGCTTGGTCAGTTCGTTGATCTTGTTCATGGGCGCAACGAAGATGAAGTACACCACGGCGGCCGTGATCAGGAAGGTCACGAACGCAGTGATGACGGCCCCGAAGTTGACGAAGGTCTTCGCGTTGTCCGGCCAGATGGAGAAGCCCAAGCCCTCGGCGTTGACTCCGCCGGCTGCGGCGATGATCGGGTTCACGATGTTGGTGGTGAACGCCGCGACCAAGGCGGTGAACGCGGTGCCGATGACCACGGCGATGGACAGCTCGATGATGTTGCCGCGAAGAACGAAGTCTTTGAAACCTTTGAGCATGGAAAATCCTCCGAGTGGGTGCGGGTGTCTGGCTCAAGCAGAGATCAAACTACCACCCCAAGGTTTCAACGAGTGTATTTGGGCCCGGATTCGCCGGGCCCAAATACACTCATCTAGCCCAGCAGGGCGCGAGTGTGGTCGTTGAGGAACATTCCGCGAGGATCGAACTCGCGGCGTACCTGGATGAAGGTGTCCAGCTCCGGGTAGAGGCGTTCCAAGCGGCTCCGCGTCATGAAATGGATCTTTCCCCAGTGCGCACGCGGTTCGAATTCCTGGAGCAGCGAATCGGCATCCCGGAAGAACTGCCAATAGTCGGTACCGGGTTCGGTGGTGAGCGTAATGACGGTGCTGTCGCGGCCTTGGAACTGGGACATGTAGCCCTCGTCGGACTTCACCCAGCGGACCTCCACGGGGTACCTCTGCTCGGGATACCTGGTGCGGATCAGGTCCTGGATGGCCTCGACGGCGGCCAAGCCGTCCTCGCTGCGGACGAAGTACTCGAGTTCGTGGAACTGCGTGGTGAATCCGCCCGGATAGATCCGGTAGGAGCGGTCCAGTCGGGAGCCCTCAACAGTAGAGATATCTCGCTCGTCCTGGATGTGGGCCACGTTGTAGCGCTTGGTGTAGCTGCGGTTTGCCATGCTCAGGCCGGGCGCGCCCGGGAGGTCCAGGAGCTCGCAAGAATCGTTCTCGGGACACCAGAGGAACGAGTAGTGTCTGTTGGAGTCGATATCGGTATCCCAGGTAGAGGCGGTCTCGGCCCACGTGGGGTAGGTGATTTGCTCCTGCAGGTAGTAGCTGTCCTCAACAGCCAGTTCCACCTCCAGAAAAACCCCGAGCGTACCCAATGCGACCTGGGCGGCCCTGAGTTCGCGGAGTTGCCCCTCTCCGATCTCCACGATTTCGCCGTAGCCGTTGATGAGCTTCACCCAGCGTAGGCTGGACGAGAAGCTGCCCAGGTTCTTCCCCGAACCGTGGGTACTGGTAGCCAGTGCCCCCGCGATTTGCTGTTTGTCGATGTCGCCTTGGTTACCCAAAGCCAGCCCCTGTTCCCAGAGGGGATCGCCGAAGGCGTTGATGGTGGTGCCGGCCAGAGCCCTCGCACGACGCCGCTCGCGGTCGGTTCCGGTGATCGCCGAAAGAGCGGACATGTCCATCAGGACACCACCCGTCTGGACCAGCGGCGAGGACGAATGCCCCGAGCCGACCGCCCGCACCGGCAGGCCTTCGCGGATGGCGAAACGGACGGCGTCGAGCGCTTCTTGTTCATTCCGCGGCCGGACGGTGAAGGCTGGCGTTGCGCTCTGGTTACCGCCCCAGTTGGTCCACGTGACGTCCGTGCCGAAGGGGGCGGACGGGGTGGCGGCGCGTGCCGCGGATGATGTGTGGGGAAGGTTCGTGGTGGTCATTGCTAAGCTCCGTTGCTTGTCCGAACGCTCATGCGCCGTGGTTGATCATGACGTGCTTGGTGCGGGAGTAGTCGTCCAAAGCGTAGAGCGAGAGGTCGCGGCCGTAGCCGGATCCCTTGAATCCGCCCCACGGTACCTCGCAAGCCAACACCAAGTGTGAGTTGACCCATACCGTACCGAAGTCGAGTTGCTTCGGAACGCTCAGCGAGAGGCTTGAATCCCGGGTCCATACAGAGGCGGATAAGCCGTAAGGGCTCTCGTTTGCCCGCGTAACAGCCTCTTCCGTGGAACTGAAAGTCTCGACCGTAACCACGGGACCGAAGATCTCGTGGGTGGCAATATGCGCCCCGGCCGGCACGTTGCTGATCACCGTGGGCTCGATGAAGTAGCCCGGGCCTTCCAACGCCGAACCGCCGATGGCGAGGTGCAGTCCAGCGGCCTTCGCCTCGGCAAGCGATTCCTTGACGCGTTCGAAGTGCGGGCGCGAAATCATGGGACCGATTTCGACGTCGTCCCCCGCCCCTGGTGCCCCGACCACCAGCGTGCTGACTTCGCGCACGAGGTGTTCGGTGAACTCGGCAGCAACTGACTCATGGACGAGCACCCGGCAGGCAGCGCCGCAGTCCTGGCCCGCGTTCCAGTAGCCAGCGTTCCGCACGCCGGCAGCGGCCGCGCGGAGGTCGGCGTCGGGAAACACAACAACCGGAGCCTTGCCGCCGAGTTCCAGGTGGACGCGCTTGACCGACTTCGCGGCGGTCGCCGCCACGGCCTGTCCGCTGACGACGCTTCCTGTCAAGGCGACGAGGGCGACGTCGGGGTGTTCGGAAAGCCGCTGTCCAACGGTCCGGCCCTGGCCAGTGACGACGTTGAGGATGCCATCCGGAATGCGCCCGGCCACGAGTTCCGCCAGTTTCAGCGTGGAGAGCGGCGTCTGCTCGGAGGGCTTGAGGACGATGCTGTTTCCGGCGGCCAAGATGGGCGCGATCTTCCAGGCTGCCATCAGAAGCGGGTAGTTCCACGGGGTGATGACGCCCACCACGCCCACGGGCTCCCTGAGGATGACCGAGGTGTGTCCGGTGGCGTAGTCGCCGCCGGCCATGGAGGTCAGCGTGCGGGACGCTCCGGCCATGAAACGGAAAGTGTCAATGGTGCTGGAGACGTCGTCTTCCGCGACGGCCCGCGGTTTGCCCGTGTTGGCGGACTCGAGGGCTTCGAACGTTTCCCGGTTCGCTTCGACGATGTTGGCGATCAGGTTCAAGACCTCGGACCGCTCCTTCGGCGTGGTGGCTCCCCAGGACTTCTGCGCAGCCACGGCTGCTTCAACGGCAACGTCAACATCTGCGGCGGTGCCGGCCTGCACCGAGGCGATGACCTGCTCGGTGGCGGGATCGACGACGTCGATGAGCTCGGCGGAGGAACCTGGGACAAACGATCCTGCGATGAAATGCCCGCCGGGAGGCAAGGGCAGCGGCAAGATGCCGGGGACGTTGTGGGCCGCAGGGGAGCTGTTGTCTTCGCTGACGCGGCGGACGGTGAACTGTTCGGTGTCAATGAGTGTCATGATATTTGCCTTTGTTTTCTGGCGCCGGTCGCGGCGTCGGGAGTTTACGGGGGACTGGGCCCTGGGCCCGGGGTGGATTAGGCCAGGTCGCTTGCGAGTGCGAGGGCTTCAAGCGGTGCGGCCTGGCTCTTCTTGCGGAAGGTGCGTGCCGCGACGTAGTAGAGAGGAGCAACCACGACGAGGCCGACAATCCAGGAGAGGTCCACCCCACCCATTGCAGCTGCGACGGGCCCGGTGTAAATCGCTGTTGCCGAGAACGGAAGCTGGACCAGGGCACCTGCCACGTAGGAACCGATGGCGACCCAGTTGAACCGTCCGTACACTCCGCCGTCGCGCTTGAAGAAGTCCTCAACCCTGTAATCGCCGTGCCGGAGGAGGTAGTAGTCCACCAGGTTGATGGCCGTCCAAGGAACCAGCACGTACATCAGGAAGGAGAGGAAGTTCGTGTAAAAGAGGATGAAATTGTCGCGTGCGAACAGCGAGATCAGGAGTGCGAACGTGAAGAGGATGATTGCCGCCACGCTGCGGGTCTTGGCGCGCGGCAGCCAGTTCGGCTTGAATGTCTGCCCGATCGTGAGGCTGCACAGGACGCCGCAGTAGAGGTTCATCGCGTTCGATGCCGCGACGCCGAGGCAGAAGATTCCCACGACTGCCAGGGTCCATGGTTGGAGCAACGCTCCCATGCTGCCGACGATTTCGACGTTGCCAGCGTCTGCGCCCATCGTGACCGCAAGGGTTCCCACCAAGGCACCCAGGATCATCGGGAAGAGCGTGCCCAGGACGCAGCCTGAGTAGGAGGCCCAGAACGCCGGGGCCGAGCCGGTGCCTTGCGGCATGTAGCGGGAGTAGTCCGAGACGTAGGGAGCGTAGGCGAGCTGCCACAAGGCCGATACGGAGACGGTGGCCATGAAGCCAACCCAGTTGAAGTTTCCCTGGTACAGGAAAGTGGCAGGCAGCCCGTGGACGAACATGATCCAGACGAAGGCCAGAAGCAATGCCAAACCGGCCACGATGCTGAGGAAGCGTGCGTAGGCGTGGATGAGCCGATAGCCGAAAATCGTGGCAACAACGCTCACAACGCCGATGATAATGATGCCTGCGTCAACACTGATGTCCGGGCTGACTGCGGCCATTGCTTCGCCGCCAAAGACAAGGTTCGCAGCGAAGAATCCGACGTACATGATCACCACGATGACAACGATCAGCAGCGCCCCGATGGAGCCGAATTGGCCGCGGGTCTGGATCATCTGGGCCACGCCCAGTTGCGGTCCTTGGGCGGAGTGGAGCGCCATGAAGATGCCACCGATGACGTTTCCAAGGATGATTCCCACGATGGCGGGCACAAAGCTGAGCCCGAACACCGTAGTGGCGAGTCCTCCGGTCACGATGGTCATGATCATGATGTTGGAACCGAACCAGATAGTGAAGAGGTCCCGGGCCTTTCCATGCCGTTCGTTAAGCGGGATGGGCTGGATGGTCTTGTCCTCGAGCCGGGGCACTTCGGTGGCTGCGGCGGGATTGCTTCGGGTGTTCATGATGCGGTCCAGGAGGCTGCTTGCAATTCGCGGACGGCGTTCGTCTCGGCCTTGCCGCGGTTCACCATCAGTGCGAGGAGGTCGAAGACGAGGGTGGCCGCGGCTACGGTGGTGATGTCTGCGTGGTCGTAGGCCGGAGCGACCTCGACGACGTCGGCGCCCACAATGTTGATGCCGTTCAGCCCGCGGAGCAGCGCCAGCAGCTCGCGGGAGTGGAGTCCGCCCATTTCGGGAGTGCCCGTGCCCGGCGCGTAGGAGGGGTCCAGGACGTCGATGTCGATGGAGACGTAGACGGGGGTATCGCCGAGCCGATCCTTGACCCGCTCGATCGCTGCGGGAACGCCGATGACGTCCAGGTCCGAGCAACGGATGATCTGGAAACCGAATTCATGGTCGCGGAGGAAGTCGTTGCGGTCGTAGACCGGCCCGCGGATGCCGACGTGCATGGACCTATCTTCCACAAGGAGGCCTTCTTCGAAAGCCCGCCGGAAGATGGTTCCGTGGGTGACCGGCTGGTCGAAGTACGTGTCCCAGGTGTCCAGATGGGCGTCGAAATGCAGCAATGCGACCGGTCCGTGGACCTTATTCACGGCCCGCAGCATCGGGAGGGCGATAGTGTGGTCGCCACCGATCGAGATCAGCTTCTTGTCCCCGCTGATCAGGGGCAGTGCCTGCTCTTCGATTTCGCGGACTGCCCGCGTGATGTCGTACGGGGTGCATGCGATGTCGCCGGCGTCCACAACCTGGACTTCGTAAACGGGCTCGACGTCAAGTTCGGGGTGGTAGCCGGGACGCAGGAGCCGGGAGGCCTCGCGCACTGCGGCAGGACCGAAACGGGCGCCTGGCCGGAAGGACGTTCCGCCGTCGAACGGTACGCCGACGATCGCAATGTCGTAGTCCGGAACGCGGTCGATTTGGGGAAGCCTGGCGAAAGTGCCGAGGCCTGCATACCGGGGGACTTTGGTTGCGTCGACGGGGCCGATGGGCTTATGCGTTGTCATGCCGGGATCCTTCGTGCAGTGCGGCCGAGCGGCTTGCCGGCAGCTTTCGGTGTTGGAGGAGGGTGCTCGCCTTTGAGCGGGAATGTTGAGTCGGAATGTTGGGGCGGGAAGTAAGTACTCCAATTCTTGGTGACGCACGTCACTGCGTATAGCGGTAGATTGACTACAAATGGCCGAGGCGCTTATACAAATGTCTAAGCTTCGTGAAAACAGCCGGAAACCAATGATCGGGGAGTGCACTTTCGATGGCGATTACCGTGGCCGAGCTCGTGGCAGAACCCCAGTTGGGACTGACGCTTTTGGCCGGATACGCCGGCACTAACAACCGGATCACGTGGGCACACACTTCTGACCTGCCGAGGCTGTGGGAATGGGTCACTGGCGGCGAACTGATGATGACCAACGGCCTGTCCATCCCGGCCGACGCCCCGGGACAAGTAGCGCTCGCCGAGGCACTCGTCGATGCAGGCGCCAGTGCGCTCGCCATCGGAGAGAAGATGCACGCGCCGGAGTTGTCGCCGGAGTTCCTGGCGGCCTGCGAACACCTGCCGCTGCCGCTGATTAGCATTCCGTATCCGTTGCCCTTCATCTCTATCGCGCGAGCGGTAGCCGAGGCCACCTTGCTGGAGGAATCGCGCCGCTTGCGCCAGACCGCCAGGGTCTATGACTTGCTACGTACCGCGGGAACAATCGAGGACCACTGGCAGGGCCTCCTCCACGGCCTCGCGGCTGAGCTCGATGCGGAGTTGTTCGTGGTGGACCGGCGCTGCCTCCATCCGTGGCATCCGGACGGCAAGCCGCTACCGGAAATTCTTCAGACGGAATTGGCCCCGCTGACCGGCCACATACCCCTGGCCGGGAAGAAGTTCCAGTGGCATCGGCTAGGGGATCGGCACGTGTTGATGATGGACATCCCCACCCACTCCAATGCACTGCTGGTGGTGCTGCCCAAAAGCGATCCGCACCCTGACGCCGTCGTACTCCTCCACGCGGCAACAGTGCTGGGGCTGGAACTTTCACGAACGGTCCTGTCCTTGGAAAGCCAACATCGCCTGGCGGGCGAGTTCCTCCGGCCGGCCGTTGATGGACGCCTGGGAGTCGCGGAACTGGAGAGTCGCCTTAGCGCTTTTGATGTCCCAGCCCAAGATTTCATGATGGTCGCGATAGCAGCCGACGACGGCGAGCGGCTGGCGAACGTCCACGTCGAACTGTGGCGCCACGGATTTCCAGCCGCTTGCCTCCGGCGTTTCAACACACTTCATGTGGCGGTCTCTACAGCGGTGACCGACGACGTCTTGATCCATTGCGCGGGGCCCGATGTCCGGATTGGCATCAGTTCGCCGACGTCCGCCGCCAGCATCCAGCGTGCACTGCAGGAATCGCTGTGGGCGCTCGGTTCAGCCAAAGGCAACGCCGTCAACCTGGCCCACTACGCCGAGGGACCGTCCTGGCTGGGCCTCACGAGCTTCGAGGAAGGCACGGCGTTGGTCCAGCGACTGCTCGGCCCGATCTTCGCGTATGAACAGAGCCAGGACGGCGATCTCATCGTGACTTTGAGGACCTACCTGGACACCCAGAGGTCGTGGCAAAAGACTGCCGCGGCCCTCTTCGCCCATCGCCAAACCATCATCTACCGCATCCGGAAAATCAGCGAGTTGACGGGGCTGGACATGAGCGAAACGTCCACGTTGGCCCAGCTTTGGTTTGCGCTCCAGATTCATGAGGCGATGCATCAGTAGAGGCCTTCAGCGGGGTTGTTGTCATTGCCCGCCCCGCGCACCCGCGCTGATGGACACATCGGCGGCGCAGGAAGAACCATGCGACGCCGAGCATGACTCGGAGTAGCCCATCGCCCGGAGCGTAAGATTCGAAACGGACGCCAGCGCCGCCGTCGTACTTCTTGACCCTGCGACGAAAGGCAATCCGCGACGTGAACGCCCTGGCGGAGATGTTCAGGATCGGTCCCGGCAACAAGGACCATCACCCTGCTGTGCGCTGCGCGGTGGGCGTCTTCGTGCCACTGATTACCCTCGTGTTGTTCGGACGGCTGGACCTTGTGGTTTTCGCCAGCTTTGCTGCGTTCACCAACATCTATGGCCGCAACGAGCCCCACAGCCACCGTTTTCGAAGCCAACTCCGGGCCGGCTCGCTGCTGCTGGGCATCATCCTTCTCGCCACCCTTACGGCCAGGGTTGGACAGGGCTCGGACGCTTACGTGTGGATCCTCACGCTCGGCACCACATTGGTTGCTGCGCTTTGCTCCGTGGTGACTGCGCTATGGCGGCTTCGCCCGGCCGGTTCCCTCTTCCATATTTTCGCTTTCGCCGCGATCGCCTCCGTGCCTCAGCAGCCGCCGCTTTGGGAAGGGATGTTGGCCGCCGTTTTGACCGTTGTGTTGGCGTTGCTAATCGGAATGTCGGCACGTGTGGTCCCGAGCCACCGGACGCCCTGGAAGCGACCGCCGGCGGAGCGGTTGCTTCCGCAGGAAGTCCGGGCTGCCTGGCTGGAAGGCCTGGGCTACTTCGTGGCCGCCGGGCTGGCCGGAACGCTTGCTACCTTGGCTGGGCAATGGCTCGGGTTCGGACACGGCTATTGGGCCATGGTGGCGGCCGTGGTTCCCTTGGTGGGTCGCAGTACCCGGCACCGGGTGCAACGGGGAATCCAGAGGATCGTCGGGACCCTTCTGGGTTTGCTGGTGTTGGCCGGAATCCTCTGGCTCGGTCCGGCGCCATGGCAAATGGTGTTGGTGATTGCCGTATGCCAGTTCGGGGCTGAGCTCTTCATTGCGCGCCAATATCTTGTGGCACAGATCTTCGTCACGCCGCTGGCGCTCATTTCCACTCTGCTGGTTGCCAACGTCCCGCCCGGGCTCTTGCTGCGGGATCGCATCGTCGAGACGGTGATCGGAGCCGCCGTCGGCGTCGCGGTGGTACTGGCGCCCGCGGCATGGTCCCGGCTGCGGGAACTCACTTCGGGCTAGGCGTTTCCCAATCGCCAACCGTGTGGGACCTTGTATTGGGGACTTATTATTTCCACATGCCCCCGTCAGCATATTCACCTGGAGAACGCGCCATGCTCCCTGCAGATCCCGCCCCGACCACCAATGACCAAGTCCAGAACCTGATCCTGGAAAGTGCCGATTTTGAGGAGTTCCTCAACGAATTGGCACGGTTTTCTGCCCACCAAATGGCGGGCGACGGCGATGATGCGCTCTGTGGGATCACGCTGCTACGCGAGCGGAAGGCACTCACGATTGGGTGGAGCAGTGATGTGGCCCGCGAAGTGGACGAAATCCAGTATTCCCTGGCCCAAGGACCATGCCTGACCGCTGCCAAGGAGGAACGGGAGGTCTACGTTCCGGATCTCCTGGAGGAGAACCGCTGGGGCCCCGACTACGCGACTGCCGTTGCATCGTACGGCCTGAGATCAGTGCTCTCCTTGCCTTTCAACCTTGAGGGCGAGGCCAAGGCGGCCCTCAATCTGTACTCGGATGCCCCATACAAGTTCAACGAAAGGGCCGCGGATCGGGCCCGGGGCTACACCCGCGAGGTATCGCAGGCCTTGCGTCTTGCCGTCAGGTTCGCTGTTCATAAGGACAGCGCCAACAATCTCCGGGCGGCCATGGAGTCCCGCACGATTATCGACATTGCCGTGGGAGTTGTCATGGCACAGAGCCGCTGCAGCCAGGAGGACGCGGTCCGGATCCTGACGGAGGCCTCGAGTAACCGCAACGTGAAATTGCGCGATATCGCCAAGTCCTTGGTGGATTCCGTCGACGCAGCGGGCACCCTGACCCACTTCGAAGAGCCGGTCCAGGAGCCGGGCCGCAGCCGGGCGGGGTGAGCCCGGCCCGACGTGGGTCAACTAGCAGGGTGTACAACGAGGCTTCCAGAGGCTACGCTTTTTGAGGTTGAGCCGTCGGCCATAGACACCTCTTTTGGAGTACCTATGGACCGCAGATTGCACGCCCTCGTAAAATTCGATGTTTCCACCGACGCGGTCGAAATCGACGTGCGGGGGAGCCTGAATCAAGATTCGAGGCCCGCGCTCGTTCACATCGTCCGCCGGATTCGGCGTATGGGCATCACCTCCCACATTAGAGTCGGCTTTTCCCGTGCCTCGCTGGTGGAATCTCAAGCCTTGGCGGGACTCCGCAACGACCTCAACGCGATCGACGGCGGAACCACGGAAGTAGGACTAGCCACAGGCTCCGGAGTTTCGCTGGAATTCATGGATCGGCCTGCCGCCCTTCCCGTCGAGGCCGCGGCGGGGTCGAGATCTGTCGAGATCACCGGCGAGTTCGCAGCCTCGATCGATGCTGGGGGATTCCAGCCGCTGGACAAATACTCCGATGACGAACTTCTCGCCGCCAGCGATTTCGCTTTTGGGCTGCTGGACCAGCCCACCACCTATGCCGGCCCGGAGTTGCTGGCGCACTACGACGCGATTGGCCTGGAAATCTCGCGGCGGAAAACCCAGGACCTCAAGGCGGATCCCGCTGAACCGCAGTAAACTTGAGCCCACCATTCAATGGAATCCATAGGAAGGCGGGAAGCGCTCCGTGGCCAACTCGGCATCCGGTGATTCCGTGGTGGATCGCATCGTCCGGATCATTGAATCCTTTCCCGAAGGCTCTACGTCCCTGCGGCTCTCCGAAGTCGCGGAGACCGCCGGCTTGCCGCTCACGAGCGCTCATCGCCTGGTCCGGCAGCTCGCCGATCACGGACTCCTTGAACTCGGGGTTGGGGGAAATGTCCGCCTGGGCTTGCGGTTGTGGGAACTCGTCAACCGGAATTCACCCACCCTGGCCCTCCGGCAAGCGGCGCTGCCGTTCATGGAGGACATCCAGCAGGTCCTGAACCAGAATGTGAACCTTGCCGTGCTCGACGGTTGGGAGGCTTTGTTCGTGGAGCGGCTCTCCCGCCGGGGATCCGTGGCCAACCGCGCCCGCGTTGCTGGCCGCATGGCGGTTCACATCTCCTCGGCCGGGCTGGCGTTGATGGCTAGCCAGCCACGGGAGCTCCAGGCCGAGTACCTCAAACAGTTCAGCGACCCCGCCGGAAAGGTGGCGGCCGACGTCGTCCGCCGCTTTTTGGCCGAAACCGCGCAGCAAGGGTACGCGCAGTTAGCCGGTGCGGTGGATCCGGACACATGGGGCATCGCGGTTCCGGTCACGGACGGCAAGCGGCGTACGGTAGCTGCGCTCGGCGTCGTGGTTCCCCTCGCTGAAATGCGCCTGCAGGCGTTGGTCCCCGCGCTCCAGACGGCGGCCCGTGGCATCGCTCGCCAGCTCGGGGAGCAGCGGAACGCCTAAGGCCTTCCGTTGAACGGAATTCATATAACGCCGATCATGCGGTGGGGGTCACACTGATCAGCAGAACCTCCGCAGCCGCCCAGGCGCGGTTCCGCAATGAAGCGAGGCACACCATGGCACGTAAGATCATCACCACCCAAGTGGCCATCATGGGCGCAGGCCCGGCCGGCCTCATGCTTTACCACCTGCTGGCGAAGTCGGGGATCGAATCCACCGTCGTCGAGGTCCGCAGCCATCAGCAGATCGCTGAAACTGTCCGTGCGGGCATCCTGGAACACGGCTCCGTGAACCTGCTCGTGGAAAGCGGGGTTTCCGACCGCGTGCTGCGCGACGGCGACCGGCACGACGGGATCGAATTGCGCTTCAACGGCGAAAGCCATCGGATCGACTTCAAAGAGCTTGTGGGGGAATCGGTGTGGCTCTACCCGCAGACGGACGTCTTCCTCGACCTCGCCGCACGGCGCAAGGACGACGGCGGCGACGTCCGGTACAGCGTCACGGATACCACCATCCACGACCTCGAAGGCAAGCCGAAAGTCTGGTTCACCGACGCCGAGGGACAGGAATTCGAGATCCAGGCCGACTTCCTCGTGGGCGCCGATGGTTCCCGCAGCCACTGCCGCTTCCAGATCCCCGAGGCCAACCGCAAGTGGTACTTCCACGAATACCCTTTCGCCTGGTTCGGCATCCTCGCCCAGGCACCGCGGAGCTCAGATGAACTGATCTATGCCAATTCCGAGAACGGCTTCGCCCTGATCAGCCAACGCACGGAGAATGTGCAGCGCATGTACTTCCAGTGCGACCCCAAGGAAAACGTGGCCGACTGGGACGACGAACGTATTTGGTCCGAATTCCGCAAACGCGTCAACGGAAACGGCTTTGAGCTCAAGGAGGGGCCGGTCCTTGAGAAGATGGTCCTGCCGTTCCGCAGCTTCGTCCACACCCCGATGCGCCACGGGAATCTGTTCCTGGCCGGCGACGCCGCCCACACCGTCCCGCCGACGGGTGCCAAGGGCCTCAATTTGGCTCTTCACGATGTCAAGGTGCTCTTCGAAGGCCTCGAATCCTTCTACTCGGACGGCTCCGGCGCCCTGCTCGAGTCCTACAGCGACCGCGCCTTGGAACGAGTCTGGAAGGCCCAGCACTTCTCCTACTGGATGACGTCCATGCTGCACACTGTTCCCGGTTCGGACGACTTCGGCCGGGCCCGCCAGCTCGGCGAGCTCCACTCCGTGGTCTCTTCCCGGCACGCCCGGGCGTACTTGGCGGAGTCGTACACGGGGTGGCCCGGGACGAAGTAGTCCTGGCGACACCCTGAATGCCTGGCGCGGCGAGTATTCGCGTATCGTCAGGCATTCCCCGTGTCGGCGAGAAATTTGCGCGTCGCCCGGTAGCGGATGCCCCAGCTGGCTTCCCAGGCCTCGCCGGGTTCGAGCCAGCGCAAGCCTTCGCCACTGTTGAAGGCATCGGCGGGCGCCGTCATCGGTTCAACCGCGACGGCGGTCACCATCCCGCCGTGGGTGGCGAACTCTGTGGTGGTGAAGGCTTGGACATAGCCGAAGGAGGCATCCATGAACAGCTGCACTTGGCTGCCATCGGGCGCCTCCAGATAGTGCAGGGAGCTTCCGTCGTCCTCGCGCCGGATATCGCCCCAGGCGTCGTCGAGGTCAACAGCGCCAACCAGTTGGCCGGTACGGAAATCGTTCCCGGTTCCGCTGACGTCCGTGGTGATTCCGCTCGGGTTCAGGCGTTCATTCACTTCAATGTGGGTATCGGCGTTGATGTAGAGCGTGAGTTCTTCCGTCGGCACCCTCCCCAGGCGGAGGAAAGGATGTGCACCGAGCGCGACGGGCGCGGACTGGTGGCCCGTGTTTTCCAGTCGGTGCGTGACAAGCAGCCCGTCCTCCACGAGCTGGTAGCGGACCGACGTCGACAGCTCGAAGGGGTATCCCGGCTGGGGCGAGATGTCGGCGTTGAGCGTGATGCTGTCCGCGGTGTGGGCGCTGACCCGGTAGGGAGTGTGAGTCAGCAATCCGTGCAAGGCATTGCCGTTTTCAGGTTCCGTGATGTCGAGTTGCTGGGCGACGCCGTCATAGCGCCAGGTGCCTCCGGCCACCCGGTTTGGCCACGGGACCAGGACCCAGCCCGCGCACCACGGCGGTTGGGTGTCGGCAGGGTAGTCCTGAATGAGGGCGACGCCGTCGACGGCGAGCTCCCGTAAGCTCGCGGCGACTTCCGTCAGCACAACGCGTTGGTGGCGTCCGCCGATGCTGGCCGTGAGTTCAAAGTGTTCGCCCATGGGCGATGGTGCACGGTGGCGCGGTTCCCGAATAAGCGAGGGTTCCCGAATAAGCGAGGGTTCCTGATGGAGCGAGGGCGCCTGATTCGGCATGATCGTCCTGACTAAGGAGTAGGGATAGGGAAAGCACCGGCGGGGTCCGCGAGGAACTGCGCGAAGGCCAGTTCCGCGGCTCCGATCATCATGAGATCCGAGCCGAGGGCAGCCCTGTAGATCTTTACCTGGTCTGCCGGTCCATCCATTGCCTGGGATCGGAGCAAGCTGTCCAGTGTCCCGGGAGACAGCACGTGCAAGACACCGAGGAAACCGTCCAACACGATCGCTTCCGGGTTGAAAGTGTTCACCGCATTCCGCAAGGCGATGCCAAGATACTCGAGCTGGCGTGCCACTTCCGCGCCAACGGCTTCGCTGCTGCTCGTCCGGAGCGCTTGCTCGAGTTGGCCCGCATCGCCGCCACCCAGCCCGGCGAGCTCGAAAAGCGGTGACTGGGAGACTTCGGTTTCAAGGCAGCCCGTTGCCCCGCAATGGCAAGGTTTACCGGACGAGCGGACAAAGGTGTGTCCAAGTTCCCCGGCGTAGCCGGATGTTCCGCGAAGCAATTCCCCGTCAGCGATGATTCCGCCGCCGATGCCGCTGGCACCGCCGTTGAGGAAGATCAGGTTCTTCTGTCCCGCGCCGGCGCCGAAGAGGAGCTCGCCCTCAGCGCCAAGCGATGCGTCGTTGGCCGCGTGGCAGGGGTATCCGGTGGCCTCGCCGAGCATGCGGGCCACGGGCTCATCGCGCCAGCCCAGGTGCGGGGCATGCCGGACTACCCCGTCGTCGCGGTTGACGAGCCCGGGCACCGCGATACCCACGCCCATGACCCGGTACGAAGTGTCGAGCTCGGACCGCATTCCGGCGATCACTGCGGCTGCGATGTTCACGGCCTCTTTGGCCGTCGGGATCCGCTCCGTGTCGAAACGGATCTTCTTCTGGACCTTCCCCCCAAGGCCGACAAGACCGATGGTGACAGCATCGATCTCAGGGTTGACCGCAAGGGCGGCTATGGAGGGCCGCGGATGGACGATCGGACTGGGCCTGCCCACCTGGGCTTCACCGGAAGGCGCCGTCTCGTACACCACTTCCAAGTTCACGAGCTGCCCTATCAGCGTCCCAACTGTGGACCGGTTCAGGCCCGTCCGTTTGGTCAGCTGGGCGCGGCTGAGACCATCGTTGTGATGGACAAGGGAGGTCAGCAGCGCCAGGTTGTTTCGCCGCGACGGATCGGGCTCGCTGGCGGTGACGGGATTCGGGGTGGGTGAGGGCATCATCGCGACAATATCAGCTCCCAAACACCGTTCGGTCCAGGAAGTCGTTGCGGAACTTTCCGGAAGGATCCAGGCGCTCGGCCAGGGCGATGAAGTCGTTGAAGCGAGGATACAAGGGCGCGACGGCGGCAGCACCGGCGTCGAACAGCTTGCCCCAGTGCGGCCTCGCCGCGAACGGCGCCAGTTCCGCCTCAAGCAGCGGCAGGATGGCTTCGACCGCTGGCTGGTCCTGACGCCAGGTGAAGTGCAAGCCGATACCGTCGCGGCCGTAGTTGGCGCTCAGCCAGAGTTGGTCCGCCGCCATCGTGCGGATTTCGCCCACCAGCAGCAGGGGAGTCACGACGTCGGAGAGCCTGCGCATCGTGCGGAGGGCGTCCACTGCGTGCTCGCGGGGGATGAGGTACTCGCTCTGCAGCTCGTCGCCTTGGCTCGGAGTGAATTCCATCCTGAAATGGGCCAGCCGGTCGGACCACGGCCCGGCAATGCCGAGCTGCTGCGTGCAGTTGCTGCCCGATACGCCGGGAAGGGGGTGCCGGGCTTCCGGTGCCGCGGTGCCGCCGAAGAAATCCGAAGTTTCCGGTGCCGGATCGACGCTGCGCCTCTTGAGCCAGGCTTGGCCCACTGTTTCTCCGCTGCAGTCGGTGAACAGGCTGACGCTATAGGCAGAGGAGGTTATTTGGTCGAAGTTTTCCAAGACGAGATCCCAGTTGAGGTTTTCGAAGACGCTCTGGGCGACGTCGAAGCTTGGCTGGATGTCCAAGGTCAGTTTGGTGACGATGCCGAGTGCGCCGAGTCCCACCACCATGCCGTCGAAATCCTTGTCGCCGCGGCGCACGCTGAGAATACTGCCGTCCGCCGTGACCAGTTCAAGGCCAGCGACGGCGGTGGCCAGGTTGCCGTTGGCGTCACCGGAGCCGTGCGTGGCGGTCGCGACAGCTCCTGCCACCGAAATGTGGGGGAGCGATGCGAGGTTGTGGAGCGCGAAGCCCTGGCGCTGGAGTTCCGCCGCGAGCGTCCCATAACGGGTGCCACCGCTCACCGTGACGGTCATGTTGGCCGCATCCACACTGATGCCAGGATCCAGACGGTCCAGCACCACGAGGGTACCGGCCGTGTCCGCGATGGAGTTGAAGGAATGGCGGGACCCGAGCGCGCGGACCTTCTTGGCGCCTGCCACGAGCCCTTGGAGCTCCTCCACAGTGGCCGGATGGGCGAGCTGCGGTGCCTGGTAGCTGTAGTTTCCTGCCCAGTTGCGTTCCGCCACTAGCTGATCAGTCACGGTTGAATCCTTCGTTCGAGAGCCTTGGGGTCTTATTTGATGTCCATAACAACATAATGGCTGGCTGGTCGCTGCACCAGATCTTTTGGGAATTTTTTCGTTCGCTGGATAGAAAATCTCCGTGACTCCACGTGGTTGACATCACAGAAATTCGTAATATGTTGGATAGAGAAACAAATCCACAAAAACTACCTGGAGCACTCAATGACGATTCAGCCCACCCGTGAAGACAAGTTCTCGTTCGGCCTTTGGACTGTGGGATGGGAGGCGCAGGACCAATTCGGTTCGGCCACCCGACCGCCCCTGGACACCGTGGAAGCCATCAACCGGCTCAGCGACCTTGGCGCCTACGGCATCACTTTCCACGACAACGACCTGTTCCCCTTCGGCTGCTCAGCCGCCGATCGCCAGCGCGAAATCGACCGTCTGCAAGGGGCCCTCAAGGCCACGGGGATGATCGTTCCCATGGTCACCACCAACCTGTTCAGCCACCCCGTCTTCAAGGACGGCGGTTTCACGAGCAACGACCGCGGCGTCCGCCGCTTCGCCCTGCGCAAGGTGCTGGACAACATTGATCTCGCTGCTGAACTCGGCGCCGAAACTTTCGTCATGTGGGGCGGCCGAGAAGGCAGTGAATACGACGCCGCCAAGGACATCCGCGGCGCGCTGGAGCGCTATCGCGAGGCCGTGAACCTGCTGGGCGACTACGTCACGGACAAGGGCTACAACATCCGCTTTGCCATCGAACCGAAGCCGAACGAACCCCGCGGCGATATCCTCCTCCCCACCCTGGGCCACGCCCTGGCCTTCATCGAAACCCTGGAACGCCCGGAGCTCGTGGGGATCAACCCCGAGACCGGCCACGAGCAGATGGCAGGCCTGAACTTCACGCACGGCATCGCCCAGGCCCTATACCAGGGCAAGCTCTTCCACATCGACCTCAACGGCCAGCGCAGCATCAAGTTCGACCAGGACCTGGTATTCGGCCACGGAGACCTGCAGAACGCCTTCTCCCTGGTGGACCTGCTCGAAAACGGCGGTCCCGACGGCGGCCCCGCCTACGACGGTCCGCGCCACTTTGACTACAAGCCGAGCCGCACCGAGGATATCGACGGCGTGTGGGACTCTGCGGCCGCGAACATGCAGACCTACTTGCTGCTCAAGGAGCGCGCCAGGGCATTCCGCGCCGACCCCGAGGTCCAGGAAGCCCTCCACGCATCACGGGTGGCTGAAATCAACGAGCCCACCCTGAACCCGGGCGAAGGCTACGAGCAGTTGCGTGCGGACAAGTCCGCCTATGAGGACTTCGACGCCGATGCCTACTTTGGCGGCAAGGGCTTCGGCTTCGTGAAGCTCCAGCAGCTCTTCATCGAGCACCTCCTCGGAGCGCGCTGATCCCGTGGCCACTGCTTCCTTGAACCTTGTTGCCGGGGTTGATTCCTCTACTCAAAGCTGCAAAGTGGTGGTCCTGGACGCGGAAAGCGGTGAGCTGGTCCGCTCGGGCCGGGCAAGCCACCCGGACGGAACAGAAGTTCATCCGGACGAGTGGTGGCGGGCGCTGTCCGAAGCGTTCGACGACGCCGGCGGCCTTGCCGATGTCGGGGCACTGTCCGTTGCGGGCCAGCAGCATGGGATGGTGCTGCTGGACCGCGACGGCAATGTGGTGCGGCCGGCCTTGCTGTGGAACGACACGCGCTCGGCCGGCTCCGCGGAAGATCTCACCGCAGAAGTAGGGGCGGAGGACTTCGCCCGGCGGACCGGGCTGGTGCCCGTGGCTTCGTTCACGATCACGAAGATCCGCTGGATCAGGGACCACGAACCCGAAAGCATAGCGAGGGTGGCCGCCGTCGCGCTCCCCCACGACTGGCTCACCTGGCGGCTCCGCGGTTACGGCCCGGCGGGCTCCAGCCCGTTGGGCCCGGACCTGGACGAACTCACCACTGACCGCTCGGACGCCAGCGGCACCGGCTACTGGAGCCCGCGGACCGGACGCTACGATCTGGACTTGTTCAAACTGGCGTTCGGCCAGGACGCCCGGGAAGCCTCGGGCGGGACAACGACGGCGGCGCCCGGCGTCGTCATTCTTCCCCGCGTTCTGGGTCCGGGCGAAACCGCAGGCCGCGTGCACCCGGCGTGTTTCGGGGGCTCTGGCGCAAGCGAGGCGTTGGGCGGCGGGATCCTGCTCGGTGTCGGGGCGGGGGACAATGCCGCCGCCGCGCTTGGGCTCGGCGCCAAACCCGGCGACGTCGTCGTGTCAGTGGGCACCAGCGGCACCGTGTTCGCCGTCGACTCTTCGCCGGGGAACGATGCGAGCGGGACCGTGGCGGGCTTCGCGGATGCGAGCGGGGAGTACCTGCCGATCGCCGTGACGCTGAACGCCGCCCGTGTGCTCAGCTCGGTTGCCGCGGTGCTCGACGTCGACTTCGACGAGTTGTCCCGGCTCGCCCTCGAGGCCGAGCCGGGCTCGGGAGGTGTGGTGCTGGTGCCGTATTTCGAGGGGGAACGGACTCCCAATCTGCCTCATGCGAAGGCTAGTTTCCACGGGCTCAGCATTGCCTCAACTACGCGGCCGAACATCGCACGGGCGGCCTTCGAAGGCATGCTGTGCGGACTCGCCGGAGGCCTGGACGCGCTGCGTGAACAGGGCGTCCGTGCGGAACGGTTACTGCTGATCGGCGGTGCCGTGCAGAACCCCGCAGTCCAACGGATTGCGGCCCAGGTGTTCGACCTTCCTGTGGTGGTTCCGAGTCCAGGCGAATATGTGGCCCGAGGGGCGGCTGTGCAGGCGGCGTGGGCGCTCGCCGGGTTCCGCCCGGACTGGCCCGTGGCCCTGGACGCCACACCCGAGCCGGATTTCCGGGCTTCGATCGGAGAGAACTACAGGATGGTCAGTGCCCGCGTTGATACCGGTAACTGAACCGCTGCTTGCCAGGACGCCGCTTCTCGATTCGATGAACCAGGATCCGGTGCCTGCATCGGGCAATACCGTCCGGTGGGGAGTCATTTCCACCGGACGGATAGCCGCCACCGTCGTCAGCGACCTTGCCCTGTTGCCCGACGCCGTCCTGCAGTCCGTCAGTTCCCGGACCCAGGAAAACGCCGAGGCGTTTGCCGCCGAGCACGGCTTCCAGAGCGCCTACGGTGACGACGGCGGGCTTCCGGGTTACCAGCGTCTGCTCCAGGATCCCGCGGTGGACGTGGTTTACGTGGCAACGCCGCACACGAGCCATTACCCGGTGGCGAAGGCGGCCCTCGAAGCCGGGAAGCATGTCCTGTGTGAGAAGCCGTTGACCATCAACGCCCGGGAAGCGGCCGAATTGGTCCGGCTGGCGAAGGATGGAAACCTTTTTCTGATGGAGGCAGTGTGGACCCGGTTACTGCCCAGCGTGCAACGGGCGGCGGAAATCATCGCATCCGGTGAACTCGGCGAGATCCGGTGGGTGCAGGCTGACCTCGGATTTCCGGCGCCGTCTCATCCGGAGTCCCGGCTGTGGCGGCGTGAAGACGGGGGAGGCGCCCTGATGGATGTGGGTGTCTATCCCCTGACGTGGGCGCTCATTAGCCTCGGGCGTCCCCAGTCGATCACGGCTACGGCTCATCTCACCGGCGGAGTGGATTCCGAGACCGCACTGACGCTGTCCTATTCCTCCGGTGCGCAGGTCCAGGCCATGACTTCGTTGACCGCGTCAACCCCGCAAACGGCCACCGTTTGCGGCACGAAGGGCATGCTGCGCTGCAACGCTCCGCTGTTTAATCCGACCGAGCTGACCATCACATCCGGCTCCGGCGAGCAACGGGTGGAGAAATTCACCCCGGTCGGCCGTGGCTACACATACCAGTTGCGCGAAGTGATCCGCTGCCTGCAGCAGGGCCTTCTCGAGTGCCCCACGATGCCGTTGGCGGATACCTTGACCACCATGTCCCTGCTGGATGAAGCACGCAGCCAGGTGGGAATCAGCTACCCGGCGGACTAGGGGCTGCGCGGCTTGGCGTGACTTTTTGTGAGAGCCAGCCGATACGGTTTGTCGCATGGATCGTCGCAAGGCCCGACACCAGATTCGGTGTCGGGCCTTCTCCATGTGATCCGGGCTGTCAGTCGCCGTAGATCACTGAGCGATGCCCCATCGCCACGGCGACGATCACGAGCTGAGCGTCCTGAATCGCCACGATCACGCGGTAGTCCCCCACCCGGTAACGCCAGAACCCGGCCATGTTGGCTGTTAGCGCCTTCCCCCGGCTCCGCGGGTCATCCAGGGTGCACACCTCATCCAGGTACGTGAAAACGCGGCGCAGCATGGCCCGGTCGATCTTCCGGGCGGCCTTGTCGAAGTCTGCAGAGGTGTGCAGGCTCCACTGGCTCAAATGCCAAGCTCTTTCCTCAGCTCATCGGCCGGGCGCGAGGGCCGACCAGCCTCAACCCAGGCCTTGACTGCGGCGATGTCCTGGGCCGTCTCGTACGCCTCCAGTGCCTCGGCATCGCCAACGCTGATCACGACGGCGGCCAAGCGGCCGTTGCGGGTCACGCCGATGCGCTCACCGCCGTAGCTCACCCGCCCCACCACGTCAGCCAGGTGGTTTCGAAGCTCCCGGGTGCTTACTTCACTGGTCACGGTTTCCATACTCATCATGATAACCCTTTCGTGTACTCTGCGTAACTTGTGTACACGCGTGAGATCCTGCGCCAGAAGCCGATGGATCACGGGTGTCGCCGTTCCTGCACGAAGGTGACTCGAGCTCCCCGGCGGCCTCCCCAGCGAACTGGGCCCGGGCAAGCACCAGCTGAGCGTCCCGGTCATGTGAGGACTCCTGCGCCGGAGACACGCGGCTCCGGCGCAGGATCGTCGCCAGACCGCGCGGCACGGTCCAAATGGACCGCAACCTCGGATCACTGAATGATGATGGAGATCACCTTGCCAAACAGGATCCCGGAGGAAACATGTCCGCCACGACGTCGCCCGGAAGAGTGGGCGATGTCCGCAGGCAGAATCTGGCTCTCGTCCTCGCAGGGATCCAGAAGAGCGGTGGGGCCACACGCGCTCAGCTTGCCGCGGAAAGCGGCCTGACGAAGGCTTCCGTTTCAAGCATCGTCACCGACTTGCTCGAATCCGGCCTGGTTCGGCAAGCAAGCGTCACCCACGACGGCGAACGCGGACGGCCCGGAACCGGCCTTGTCCTCAATCCGGCCCGCGGTGCCTTGGCCGCGGAAATCAACGTGGACTACCTCGCGGTGGGAGTCCTGGATTTCACAGGGGAACTGACCTTCCACGAAACCCTTGAACGGCATAACCGCGGAAGCCTACCCTCAGACATCCTGCCGCTCCTCGTCGCCATGGCGCAGCGGGCGGCAACAAAGGCGGCGGACTCCGGCGTCGAGCTTCTTGGCGGGGAACTGACCGTGCCTGGGCTGGTGGATACGGAACGCAACGTGGTGCTGGCCGCACCAAACCTGGGCTGGGCCGACGTCGAGCTCTCTGGAGAGCTGCCCAAGCTCCTGCCCGAAGCCCCCTTCGGAGTCTCCCTCTCGAACGAGGCCAATAGCGCAGCGCTCGCGGAACTCTGGTTTGGCCACGGCGCGGATCACGGCAGAAGCGAGTGGTTCCGTGATTTCCTGTACATCTCCGGCGAAGTGGGTGTTGGTGGCGGGCTGGTCATCGATTCCCAGCTGTTCGCCGGCCCGCAAGGCCATGCCGGTGAGATCGGCCATGTGGTGGTGCATCCGGACGGCCCGTTGTGCGCCTGCGGGGGCCACGGTTGCCTTGAGACGTTCGCGGGCCAAGAGGCCTTATATTCCGCTGTGGGAATAGACCGGGATTCGAGCTCTGAGCAAATGGACCACTTGCTCAGCCGTCTTGCCGACGGCGATGAGTGCGCCGTGTCAGCGGTGGAACAGGCCGGGCACTACCTCGGAATCGCGGTTGCCTCCACGGCGCGGGTGGCGAACATTTCCGCCGTCGTGCTCGGCGGTCATTTCGCCGTACTGGAGGAATGGATCGTTCCCGCACTGCGCCGGAGCTTGGACCACCACGTGCCCGGGCTGATCCCGGAAGGAAAGCTGGCGTTCTCCGGACTGGGGCAGACAGGGGCCCTCAGGGGCGCCGCGGCAACCTCAGTCCGGAGAATTTTGGGCCAAGCCTACGAGCTGATTCCCTGAACCTCCGCGAGCGGGGAAGCCAAGGCGGTCAGCTCCACGAGATCCGGCCGTGCAACCGTGCTTTCGATCGACACCGCTGAGCCACTGTGGGCAGATGCCAACACAGATTCCATGACCTCCAGCGCATGGAACGCCAGTTGGCCGCCAGCACGTGGTTCGGCCCCAGCCGGGGTTGCGGCGAGGTCGGCGATGCCGAAGCCCCGGCCCGAATCGATGTAACCGGCCGAGACCGGAAGCGTCTGCCAGGAGTCGGCGCCGAGGGTGAAAAGCTCAACGTCGCCGTCGAAGTGGTTCGGATCGGGAACCACAAGGGACCCTGCCGCACCGTGGATCTCGATGTTGGGTGACTTGGTTTTCACCGCGTCAAAGCTCATCACAAGCGTGGACAGGGCGCCGGAGGCATGGACCAGGACGCCGGTCACGTGCGAATCGATGGTCACTGGGATCACCTCGCCCTCGCGCGGGCCCGAACCGATGGTGCGTGAGTTCCGTGTGTGGCTTGCTGCTCCGATGACCGAGACCACCGGACCCAGCAACGTGACCAGGGCACTCACGTAATAGGGGCCCATGTCCAGCAGCGGTCCGCCGCCGGGTTGGTAGTAGAAATCCGGATTGGGGTGCCAGCGCTCGTGTCCCGGCGTCACCATGGTTGCCGTGGCCGAGATCGGCGCACCGATCAGGCCGTCGTCGATCGCTTTGCGGGCGGTCTGGATCCCGGTGCCGAGCACCGTATCCGGCGCGCAGCCGACCACGACGCCGGCCTCCCGCGCCGCGTCGAGCACTTGCCGTGCCTCGGCGGTCGTCGCGGCGAGCGGCTTTTCCCCATACACACTCTTGCCGGCGGCGATCGCCCTCAAAGCGATCGGCGCATGCGCGGCCGGAATGGTGAGGTTCAGGACGAGCTCGACGTCGTCCGCCGCCAGGAGCTCGTCGACGGTCACCGCACGGACGCCGTCGTAGGAGTCTGCCACCGCCTGAGCGCGCGCCGGATCGAGATCCGCCACGGCCACCAAGTCGATGGCCTCCAGCCGGCGGAAGTTTTTGAGGTACTGGGCGATGATGGCGCCGCAGCCAATGATTCCCACTCTTAACGGCTTGCCCAAAGCATGCCCCTTTCGATGATCGTGCGGACGTTGCTGTCTTGCAGGATTTCCACCCGGTGTCCCGGGGTGCAGACGAAAATCCGCCCCTTCCCCCACTGCCTGGTCCAGATGGCGGGTGAGGTGACTTCCCGGTTCCACTGGTCCCATTCGCGGACCTTCTGGGTGGTGGTGGCGAGGACATCGACGTAGTCGTCCGACAGCACCCAGTACTGCTCGGTGACCAACTCGAAGTCGCTGATCCCCTGCGTGATGGGATGGCTCGCGGCAGCTGGGAGCATGTTCACCGTGTACGGCACGTAGTTGTCCGACTGCTCGCCGATGCGTTCGTCCGGGTGTTTGCCCGGGTGGCACGCGAACTGGCCGCCGATCATGTGCAGGTAGTCCGAGTTGTTCCGGTAGGAATCGGCGATGCCGCCGTGCCAGCCGGCAAGCCCGGTGCCGTTTTCGACGGCGGTGCGGAGCCCCTCGAACTCGTCCTTTTCAATCGTGGACATGGTCACGCACTGCACGATCAAGTCCACGCCCGGCATATATGCCGAATCGGCATATACCTTGGGGGATTCCTCTACACGGACGTCATAGCCGTTGTCCTTGAGGAACGGGATAAAGAGTTCTGTGGCCTCGAATGGCTGATGGCCATCCCAGCCGCCACGGACCACCAGGGCGGTCTTCTTGTCAGTCATGGTTTCCTTTGCTTAGAAATGCGGCCGGATAAAACGAATGGTCATCGGCTTGAGAAGGCCGCGTCGAAGGCGGCGATGGGCGGGGCGATAGCGGCGAGTTCCCGGACCATGGCCAAGGATTGCGGCGCTCCCACGAGTCGGTCCATGCCGGCGTCTTCCCACTCGACGCTGGTTGGCCCCTCGTAGCCGATGGCATTGAGGGTGCGGAAGATCGGCTCCCATTTCACGTCCCCATGGCCTGCGGTGATGAAGTCCCAGCCCCGGCGCGGATCCGCCCATGGCAAGTGGGATCCGAGCCGGCCATTGCGGCCATTGAGCTGGCGGATGGATTCCTTGACGTGCATATGGAAGATCTTCGGTGCGAAATCCTGGAGGAACATCACCGGATCCAGGTCCTGCCAGATGAAGTGGGACGGATCGAAGTTCAGCCCGAAGCTCTCCCTGTGGCCGATGGCTTCCAGGGCGCGCTTTGCGGTCCAGTAGTCGTAGGCGATCTCGGAGGGGTGGACTTCCAAGGCGAAGCGGACTCCGACCTCGTCGAACACGTCGAGGATCGGGTTCCAGCGGTCCGCGAAATCCTGGTAGCCACGCTCGATCATCGCCTCCGAGGCGGGCGGGAACATGGCCACTGCTTTCCAGATGGAGGAGCCCGTGAATCCTGTGACGGTCTTGACGCCGAGGCGTGCGGCGGCCCGTGCCGTCGCCTTCATGGCCTGGGCAGCGCGCCGGCGTACCCCTTCGGGATCACCATTGCCCCAGACTTCATCGGAGAGGATGTCCCGGTGGCGTTCATCGATGGGGTCGTCACACACCGCCTGGCCCGCGAGGTGGTTGGCGATCGCGAAGACCTTTAGGCCGTTCTTCTCAAGGATGTCGAGCCGTTCCTGGACGTAGCTGTCGTCGACGGAAGCGCGGTAGGGGTCCAGGTGATCGCCCCAGCAGGCGATTTCCAGCCCGTCGAAGCCCCATTCGCCCGCGAGCCGGGCGACCTCTTCGAAGGGCAGATCGGCCCATTGGCCGGTGAACAGTGTGATGGGTCTTGTCATCGAGGTTCCCTCCTAGACTTTTTGCCAGCGGCTGGATTCTGCGGCGCTGGCTTCCACGGCGGCCAGCACCTTTTGCACTTGCAAGGCATCGGCGAACGACGGCGAGGGCTGCTCGCTTGCCCCGATCGCGGTCACGAGGTCCACCACTTGGTGCGTGAAGCCATGCTCGTATCCCAGGCCATGCCCGGTGGGCCACCAGTTGCCGGCGTAAGGGTGCTCGGGTTCGGTGACGAAGATCCGCCGGAACCCCGCGTCGGGGGATTCTGCGGCGTCATAGAAGGACAGGACGTTCATCTCTTCGAAGTCGAACGCGAGGGAGGCCTTTGTCCCGTTGACCTCCAGGCGCATGGCGTTCTTCCGTCCCAGGGCGAAACGGGTGGCTTCGAAAACCCCGACGGCGCCCGCGGAAATAGCGCCGCCGTCGAACCCGTCGCCAGAAAAACGGGCGCTGAAAATCGCGGCGTCATCAACGGTGACCGTGCCGCGCGGCGCATCCGCGCCGACGTCGCCATGTCCGCCGAGTCCTACGAGGTCACCGGCCAACGGCCGCTCGTGGACGAACGTTTCCAAGAGCGCGGAAACGCCCGTGATCTGCTGCCCGGTGACCCACTGCGCGGCGTCGATGCTGTGCGCTCCGATGTCGCCCAGGGAGCCGGACCCGGACTTGGACTTGTCCAGCCGCCAGGTCATGGGCGCGGTTTCGTCGCTGAGCCAGTCCTGCAGGTACTGCGCCCGCACGTGCCGGATGGTTCCCAGGCGGCCCTGCTCGACCATCCGCCTGGCGAGGGCCAACGCGGGGGTGCGGCGGTAGCTGAAGCCGCACATCGAGAACACTCCGCGTTCCGCTGCGGCCTGGGCGGCTTCGGTCATGCGCTCCGCTTCCGCGACCGAGTTGGCCAGGGGTTTTTCGCAGAGCACGTGCTTGCCGGCTTCAAGGGCCGCGATCGCGATCTCGGCGTGCGTGTTGCCCGGGGTGCAGATGTCGATGAGGTCGATGTCGTCCCGTTCGAGGAGCCGGCGCCAATCCGTCTCCACCGATCCCCAGCCGAGCTTGCGCGCAGCGGCCCGGACGCCGTCGTCGTTCCGGCCGCAAAGCGCGGTGAGCTGGGGGGCCAGCGGGAGATCGAAGAACCGCGGCGCTGTCCGCCAGGCGTGCGAGTGGGCGGCACCCATGAACGCGTAGCCGACCATGCCGACGCGCAAGGGCTTTGCGGTGGTCATTGTGTTCCTTTCGTGAATTTCAAAAGAGCGTTGGCTATTTGCTGAATCCGGCGGTCAGCCCGCTGAGCAGCTGGCGGCGGGCCACCACATAGATGACCAGCAGCGGCAAAGTGGCGAGCACCACGGAAGCCAGAACAGCGGGGATGTTCACGCTGAATTCGCCTTGGAAGGTCCACAAGGACAGCGGAAGCACGCGGGTGGACGGGCTCTGGGTCAGGATCAGCGGGAAGAGGAAGCCGTTCCAGACGCCGAGCGCGTTGTAGATGCCCACGGTCACGACGGCGGGCCGCGTCATGGGCAGCGCGAGTCGCCACATCATGGCCCAGTCCGAGCATCCGTCGAGTCGCATGGACTCGAACAACTCGTTGGGAACATCGCGCATGAAGTTGCTCAAGATGAGGACGGAAATGGGAATGGCAAACGCGATGGAGGGGAGGATCAGCGCCAACAGGGTGTCGTAGAGATGCGCCTTGGTGATCATCCAATAGATGGGGATGATCGTGGCGTGCAAGGGAATCGCCAGGCCCAGGAGGAACGTGTTGTTCGTCCACGCCAGGAACCGGCCCTTGCCCCGCACAATCGCGTAGGCGGCCATGAACGAAACAAAGAGTGCAGGTACAACGCTGCCCACCGTGACAACCAGGCTGTTGGCGAAGTACATCGCGAAGTCGTTGTCCAGGACTAGCTTGTAGTTGTCCAGGGTCGGCTCGGTAGGCGGCATCATCGGGTTCGAGGTGAAGAACCCGGCTTGGTTCTTCAGGCTGGTCACCACGACGTAGTAGATGGGGACGATGATGATCGCCAGCCAAAGCCAGCCACCCAGGCCACCCAGGTAGTTGGGACGGAGCCGTCCCGGCCCCTTGGTCCGTTTTGTTCCGGGGCCATTCTTGTGGCCTTGCTTGCTTAGCGCGGTGCGCCGGGCCGGCGGTGCGGGAATCTGGGTCGTGGAAGCCATCAGGCACCTTCCAATTGGCTTGCGTTGCGGTTCTTGCCACCGAGTCTCTGCAGGAGGAGGGCCAGGGCAAGGCCGATCACCACGAGAATGACGCCCAGGGCGCTCGCCGCTCCCATATCGTTGGCCTTGAAACCGGTCAGGTACATGTGCAGCGGTAGCAGCCGCGTGGAGTAGCCGGGGCCTCCGCCGGTGAGGACGAAGACGAGATCGAAGTAGGCCAGTGAGCCGACCACCATGAGGGTGGAGGACGTGATGATCGTGTACTTCAACTGGGGCAAGGTGATGGCGAAGAACTGCTGGAAGCGCCCGGCGCCGTCGATTTGGGCCGCTTCATACAGCGACGCCGGGATCTGGCGTACGCCGCCTTGGTAGATGAGTGTGTGGAACGGGACAAACTGCCAGGCGATGACGAAGACAACGACGAACAGCACCAGATCCGAGTTGCCGAGCCAGTCCTGGGCGAGGAACGGAAGGCCCAGGCCCGGGCCGAGGCCGAAGTTCGGGTCCAGGAGGGCCTTGTAGGCGATGGCGACGGCCGCGGAAGACAGCAGCAGCGGCACGAAGTAGAGGACAGCGAGGGCCGCGCGGTATTTCTGGGATGCGGATGTGAAGACCCCGAGGAGCAAGCTGATGGGAGCCTGGACGATGAACGAGAAGAACATGATCTTGGCGGTGACCCACAGCGCATTGCCGGTGACGGGATCAGTCAGGACCGTGGTCCAGCTCGACAGGCCGTCCAGCTTGATTTCGCCGAGCCCGTCCCATTTGGTGAAGCTGAGGAAGAGCACGCCGAAAAGCGGGATGATGGCGAAGAGGAGGAAGAAGACGAGGGCTGGTGCGGCCAGCCACCCCGACGGGCCCTTTTCAAGGACCCGCCGGGAAGAACCGGTTGAGATAGACACTGGTTACTTTCCGATCGTTGCGTTCATGGTTGAGACGAACTGATCGGGGCTGATCTTCTTCAGGAAGATCTGGTCCAGGTTCGCCAACATGGCGTCTCCCTGGGCGGGGCTGAGGGCCTGGTCCCAAGAGAGGGTGAAGTTCGGGGCGTTCTTCGCCATGCCGTACACATAGCTCAGGAAGTCCTTGTCCGGCGATGCGGCCAGCTTGCTTTCGATGCCCATGGTCACGGGAACGGCGCCGGAGTCGATCAAGGCTTGCGTGTCGGCGTCGGTGAACATTCCGCTCTTGACGTAGTCGAGTGCTGCCTTCTTCTGGCTGTCAGTGGCCTTGGAAGAGATCGACCAGAAGTTGGAGGGGTTGCCCACGACGTTGGCCGGATCGCCCTTGCCCCCGGAAACGGTGGGGAAGGTGACGTAGCCCAGCTTGCCGTTCTTGACGAAGTCCGCTGCGTCCTTCTTCATGCTCTGGTAGATCCAGCCACCCTGCAGGATCATGGCGGCCTTGCCGGTGTAGAGGAGGGCCTGGTCCGCGTTGCTGTCGGCTGCGATGGAGGAGAAGCCGTTGGCGAATCCGCCGGCGTCCACCAGGTCCTGGATCTTGCTTAGGGCTTCCTTGACGGCGGGATCGGACCAGGCGCCGGGCTTGTTGGCGGCGATGTTCGCGAAGACGTCGGGTCCGCCGATGCGCTCCACCAGGTATTCGAGCCACATCAAGTCAGGCCACTTGGACTGGCCGCCCAGGGAAAACGGAGCGATGCCTGCTGCCTTGAACTTCGGTACCAGGGCCATCAGTTCATCCCAGGTCTTGGGGGCCTGCGCGCCGATCTTATCGAAGACTTCCTTGTTGTAGTACAGGACGACGGGCTGCACGTTGTTGTTGGGCAAGGCATACGTCTTGCCGTCGATCACGCCGTTCTTGAGCACGGACGGCAGGTAGCGGTTCTTGACATCGGGGTTTGATGCTACGAAGTCCGACAGCTCGGCCACTTGGCCGGCATCGACATAGGACTTCAGCACGCCGCCGCCCCAACCGTAAATGAAGGTGGGTCCTTGACCGGCGCCGACGGCGGTGCGCACCTTGGTCTTGTACGCGTCGTTCGCGAAGAAGTCGAGCTTGACGGCTTCGTCCGGGTGGGCTTTGTTCCAGGCATCGATGGACTTCTGGAGTACGGGCTGGTTACCGCCCGTAAGGCCCCACATGGTGGCCGAATCGGCGTTTCCTGCCGAACTTGCCGGTCCACTTGATCCGCAAGCTGCGAGGGAGATCGATACGGCCGCAGCAGTGACGGCGATCGCCGCTGAGCGCAACGTGAGTTTTACCATTTGCATTTCCATTCGTCCTCCGGGCTCGACGCTGATCGCCCGGCTATTGGTTTCGGGAGTCCGGCCTTCGGGGAGCGAGGCTGCACTGCCGCTGAATACGCTTGATCCGAATCTTCGAAATATTTCGATAATCTTTTCGGTCTGTTAGGCAAATTTAGCTGTGGTGTGGGTCACCGTCAAGGCGATTTGCACATAAAGTTCAACTCTTTTACGAAATAGTTGTTGACTCTGCTTGCCTTGCCGCCCAGACTTGTGTCAACGAAATATTTCGAAAGAGTTGAGGATTCATGGTCAGCAATGAAGGTTCCGCCAAGGTGACATTGGCCGCCATCGCCCGGGAAGCGGGTGTCTCGATGCCGACAGTCTCGAAGGTCGTCAATGGGCGCGAGGACGTTGCCGCCGGTACGCGCGCCAAAGTTCTGACCGCGCTGGAGCGGACGGGATACAAGTCGCCGCTTCAGCGGAAGAACATCGCCGGGCGCCGTCCGGTGGTGGAGGTTGTGTTCGACACCTTGAATTCGGCGTATGGAGTGGAAGTGCTCAATGGCGTGCTGGAGCACGCGGCCGCCTCCGACGTCGAAGTCCTGCTCAACATCACCGGCCAGCAATCGGCGTCGAAGCTGAGCCTTGAGCAACGGGCGCAGCGAATCGTCGACGAAGGCCGCAGCGGCATGATCGTGGTGACCTCGGCGTTCAGTTCGGCCCAGCTGGATCCATTTCGACGGCGGCAGATACCTATCGTTGTCATCGACCCGCTCAACCCGCCACCAAGTGACGTGGTCAGCGTCGGCGCCAGCAACTGGGCCGGGGGCAAGGCTGCCACGGCCCACCTACTGGATCTAGGACACCGCAGGATCGCCTACCTGGGTGGGCCGGAAGCGGCGGAATGCAACCAGGCCCGGCTGCACGGCTACATGGCCGCGCTGATGGCGAAAGGGGTGCCCGTCGAGGAGCGCTACATCCTGTCGGGGCCCTTCCGCTCCGAGAATGGTGTGGCGGGAATGAAAACCCTGCTTCAACTCGAAGAGCGCCCAACGGCGATCTTCGCCGCGAGCGACAGCATTGCCTTGGGGGTGCTCGCCGAGGCGCGACGGCAAAAGATCCGCATCCCGGAGGACATCAGCGTGGTGGGATTCGACGGAACCTACCAAGCGGAGGAATCGGTCCCTCCGCTGACGTCCGTGTCCCAGCCGCTGCAGGAAATGGGCCGCGCCGCCCTGCGGTTCGTGCTCCGACAAATGCGGGGTGACGCAGTGGACTCGCGACGGGTGGAGCTCGCCACGCACCTTGTGGTCCGTGAATCTACGGCGCCGCCGGCCTAGTGGTGCCTCAGTGTTGGGCGTTGCTCCGCTTGAATCTTCCAGGAACCTCGACGAAATAGACAGACCCCGCCGCAGGAAAGAAGAAGCGGTGCCCTGCGTGTCGGATTGGCTGGTAGTCGTGGCCGAAGGGGTCATGCACCGTGACTCGTTCGAGGTGATCCACGCGGGTGAGGAGGCTACTGACGTCCTGGAGCGTCGCTGGGTGGGTTACTTCGCCGTCCACGTCCAAGACCCATGGCGCGTCTGTGGTCCTGCCGGCATGTTCGAGGTAAAGCATTTCAAATAGTCCGGCAAGGAGGGCTTCCAGCGTTGTCGGGTAGAACCGCTGCAAGGGATGGGCCTGCATGTTCCTCTGCTGGTTGCTCGTCCACGCCTGTCGGAGCCAGCTGAATTCCACAAGCCCGAACGAGGGCCCGAGGCACAGGTTCCTGTCTTTATCCAGGGTGAGGCGGCAGTCGTTGCCTTCCCGGTCAAGGACGCAAGCTGCTTCGTCCACGTACTCGAGGTCTTCCAGCATCGCTGCCTCGGACGGGTAGTAGGTGAACTCACCGATGTCATCGACCACCACATAGTCGTTCGGACGCGTGCCCGGAACCATGGCGCCAGGTGCCGTTCCGTTGGTAAAGCCAATGCGCTTCATGCTTACGTCAGCTCCTGCGGAGACCAGTCCACGGCCCGGGTGGCCAGGAATTCTTTCCTCGATCAGATCACCGAAAGAACCCGTCCCCGCCGGTCTTAACGGTTTCCATACGCCCGCAGGCGAAGAATTAGCACTCTCTTAACGGGCAGGGCTCGAGCATTCGCGGCGGGCATGTCAGACTTCGGCCATGAGTATTGAGCACTGGTGGCCGAAGCTGAAGCTGTCCACCCAAAAATGGCTGATCGAGAACAATGGCGACGCCGTGTCCCCCGATGTGGTTGCCGAGATCACCCGAGTTGGTGGCGTCATTACTTCCGATGCGTGGTGGGTTGGTGAGAATGGGCCTTCGGGGCTCTACTTTTCGGACGAGGCGGTCGACTGGATCGAAGCGGTAGCGAACGGCGAGGTGCCGGAGCGGCCCTGACAGCAGCGCTGCCAGGGCGTCCTACAGCCGCCCTCAGCCCACGTGGACCCACGGGCGTCGGCTGACATCGGGTTCGGCTTCCCGCAGGACTTCCCGGGTGACCGGAGCGATCTCCCCTTCGCCGAGGAACAGGAAGCGAAGAAGATTGATGACCGGGTTGCCCTCGGTCCAGCGGAAGTAGATGTGCGGCATGAGGCCGGTCACGTCGCGGATGTGCAGCAGCACTGAAGCGATGGTGTTGGGGACCACGGGTCCGTGGACTTCGAGGATCTGGTGCCCGTGCCGCACAACGCCTCGGACTTCGAGTGCGGTTTCGAAGTCGGAGGAATCGTCCACAATCACTTCCAGGAAGAGCGCCTGGTAATCCACCGGAATGTGGCTGACTTCGATGGCTGAGGTGAGTTTGTCCCGGTAGGCCTCCGCGGTGAGGCGGAGGGGTTCGTGGGCGATGAGCGCAATCGGGCCGCTCAGGTTGGTGGACATGAATTCCAGCGCCTGGCGGTCCAGATGGACGTGGGTGGCGTGGAGTTCAAAGGAGCGCCGGATCCTGGAAAGCAGGGAGATCACGATGATCCCCACGATAAAGATCGCGGCGATCCGGATGCCTTCGGGACGTTCGAAGATGTTGGCAATAGTGGTGTAAATAAACACTAGGGCGATGATGCCGAATCCAACTGTGCGTTTGCGCTGCCTCAAGCGACGCGCGGAAAGGGTCACCGCCACGGCTGCGGAGGTCATCAGCACCAACACGCCGGTGGCGTACGCACCGCCCTGGGCGTCGACGTCGGCGTTGAAGAGGAAGGTGATCAGGAACCCGATGAGGGTGAACACCAACACCAGGGGGCGCACCGCCCGGGCCCATCCCGGGGCCATTCCATAGCGCGGAAGATACCGCGGGACCAGGTTCAGCAGCCCGGCCATGGCCGAGGCGCCGGCGAACCAGAGGATGGCGATGGTGCTTAGGTCGTAGACGGTGCCGAACCCGACCCCGAGATATTGGTGCGCCAAAAACGCCAGGGCACGACCGTTGGCCTGACCGCCGGCTTGGAATTCCTGATCCGGAATGAGCACGACGGTGGTAAAGCTGGTGGCGATCAGGAAGCAGCTCATGATGACTGCTGCCGTGCTCAAAAGCCTGCGGGTTCCCTTGATCCGTCCGGCAGGGTTTTCCTCGGTGTCGGATCCGTAACCCCGGATCTGGGGCATCACGGCGACGCCGGTCTCGAAACCGGACAGGCCCAGGGCGAGTTTGGGGAACACCAGTAGCGCGATGCCGATTACCATGAACGGGTTTCCGTGCGAAGTCGACAATGCATGCCACCAGTCGCCCACTGCAACCGGATGGGCGAACACCTCCACAAAAGTTGCGAACACGACAACGACGTTGAGGCCCAGATAGACAATGACGAGGACGACCGCCACACCGATGGCTTCTTTGAATCCGCGGAGGAACACAGCGGCCAGCAGGGCCAGCAGGAACACCGTCACCAGGATGTTCTGTCCCTGGAGCCAGCCCGGGGCGAGCGGATTCTGGATCGCGTGGGCCGTGGCGTCCGCGGCCGAGAGGGTCATGGTGATCATGAAGTCCGTTGCCGCGAACCCGAGGAGCACGAGGACGAGGAGCTTCCCGCCCCAGCGTGGCAAGAGGCGCTCAAGCATGGCGATTGATCCCTCGCCGCGGTGGCTTTCCCCGGCGACGCGGTGGTACACAGGCAGGGCGCCAAGCAGCGTGACGGCCACCAGCACGATGGTGGCCAAGGGGGAGATCACTCCCGCGGCCAAGGCTGCGATGGCCGGCTGGTAGCCCAGGGTGGAAAAATAGTCGACGCCGGTGAGGCACATGACCTGCCACCACGAATGCTTCTTCAGATGGGAATCGCCCACCGCGCCTGGGCCTTGGTGCGATCCTTTGGAGTCCTGCAGTCCGAACAGCAACCACGTCCGCAAGGAAGACATACCACCGGGCCGTGGTGCCGAAGGATCAGCCGGGGGCCTGCTCAGGGTAGTCATGGTGTCCTTTCCGCGCGACGCGCAGGCACCGCGATCATTGCTGAAGATAGCACCGACTACAGGTGTTTTCGCTGGTTGAAGCCGATCTTGATGAATCCTTAACGTCGATGTCCCGGAAGTCGCGTCGCACCTGTTAAGAATCCGTCAAGATTCGGCCCTGCCGTGTTAAGGAACCATCAGGAACCGATTTTCGCGGCCTGCCAAGGAGTTGACTGACATCAGCCCCGCAAACGGGGCGCGGATGAAAGGACGTTCCAGTGGCCGACGTGGCTGTTGTGGGGATCTTCGTGGTGTCCATGGGGATCGTGATGTGGATTGCCCACCTTCTGGGCAAAATCGTCGACGGCGATGGGCCGGTGAACGGGCAGTGAGCGCGGACGCCGTGATGTGGTTGGTCCTGTTCATTGCAGGCCTGTGTTTGTTCGGCTACCTGCTGGCCGTCTTGATCCACCCGGAAAAGTGGTGATTCCGGATGGTTTTCAGCATTGCCTCCTTCGTCACCCAGGTGGCCGTCCTGCTCTTGCTGTTGGTCTTGGCGCACAAGCCGCTGGGCGTCTACCTTGCTCGCGTATTTGAGGGCAAGAAGTCCACTCGTGTAGAGAGGCTGTTCTACCGGTTGTCCGGGGTGGACCCTGACGCCGAGCAAAAATGGTCGATCTACCTGCGCAGCGTGCTGGTCTTCTCGGCAGTATCCATCCTGCTGGTGTTCCTGCTCCAGCGGCTCCAAGGCGTGCTGCCCGGAAGCAATTCCCTGCCTGGCGTGGATCCGTGGATCGCCATGAACACGGCCATCTCCTTTGCCACCAACACCAACTGGCAGACGTACGTTCCGGAAGCCACGGTGGGCATCTTCGTGCAGATGTGCCTGCTGGCCGTGCAGAACTTCCTCTCTGCCGCCGTCGGAATCGTGGTGGTGGTCGCCCTGATCCGCGGCATCGCGCGGACCCGGACGGACAGGCTGGGGAATTTCTGGGTCGACCTGGCCCGCACCTCGTTCCGTGTACTGTTTCCGATGGCTGCGCTCGCAGCCATTGTGATGGTGCTCGGCGGTGTGGTGCAGAATTTCTGGTCCACCGACGTCGTGAACCAGGCAACAGGTGTCACCCAGACGATCCCGGGCGGTCCGGTAGCGTCCCAGGAAGCCATCAAGATCCTGGGAACCAACGGCGGCGGCTACTTCAATGCCAACTCGGCCCACCCGTTTGAGAACCCGAACGTCTTCATCAGCATGTTCGAAGTCTTCCTGATCCTGCTCATCCCCTTTGCTTTGCCGTACGCCTATGGGCGCATGGTGGGGGACCAACGGCAGGGCTACACGGTGGCCGCTGTCATGGGTACGCTCTGGCTGAGCTCCACCGCTCTGATGGGCTGGGCCGTTGCCTCCGCCCAAGGAACCGCGACGGCGGCCGCCGGAGGTTTGGGCGAGGGCTTTGAACAGCGCCTCGGCGCGGCCCAGAGCTCAATCTTTGCCACGGCCACCACTCTGACATCCACGGGGGCCGTCAACGTCGCCCACGATTCCCTGCCGCCCCTGGCCGGTGGAGTCGCCATGGTGAACATGATGCTCGGCGAAGTGGCCCCCGGCGGCACGGGATCAGGGCTCTATGGCCTGCTCATCCTTGCGATCGTCTCCGTGTTCATTGCCGGGCTGATGGTGGGCCGCACACCGGAATTCCTGGGCAAGAAAATCGGGCCCCGGGAAATGAAGCTCGCGGCGATGTATATCCTCGTGACGCCCACCGTGGTTCTGGCCCTGGCCGGGATAACCGTCCTTCTTCCGGACGCCGTGGCCAATGCACCTGCCTCCGGACCGCACCAGTTCAGTGAAGTGCTCTACGCGTTCACCTCCGGCGCGAACAACAACGGCTCGGCGTTCGGCGGGATCACCACCTCCGGACCGTATCTGTCGGTGATGATGAGCCTCGCCATGCTGCTGGGCCGCTACCTGCCTATCGTGCTGGTGCTTGCCTTGGCGGGTTCCCTGGCCAAACAACCCAAGATCCCGGCGTCGTCCGGCACGGTCCCGACCCACGGCTGGCTTTTCGGCTCGCTGTTGCTCGGCGTCACAGTCATCATGACCGCCTTGAGCTACTTCCCGGCCCTTTCCCTGGGCCCCCTCGCAGAAGGACTCCTCAAATGACCAAGTCCGGCACGGCAACTACCAAGTCCAACACGGCATTAGCCCCGGACACCGCCGCCCAGACCTACGCGGACGGCAATCCCCTAGGCACGCCAGGGGAGCACAAACACCACACCAAGGCGCCGGCCAAGCTGGACTTTGCCAGCATCCGGACCGCCCTGCCGGTTGCGGTACGGAAGCTGGGGCCACGCCAGATGATCCACTCTCCGGTGATGTTCACCGTGCTGGTGGGGGCGGCTCTCTGCACAGCCATCTGCATTCTCAAACCAGCCGTGTTCGGCATCTCGGTGACAATCTGGCTTTGGCTGACGGTGCTCTTCGGAACCCTGTCCGAAGCCATAGCGGAAGGACGGGGCAAGGCCCAGGCAGACAGCCTCCGGGCCAGCAGGAAAGGCGTTGTTGCCAGGCTTCGGCTGGAGGACGGCACCCTCAAGGAAGTGCCGGGAACGGAACTGCGGAAGAACGACGTCGTCATTTGCGAAGCCGGGGACGTCATCCCCTCCGACGGCGAAATCATCGAAGGCCTGGCGAGCGTGGACGAATCCACCATCACCGGTGAGTCGGCGCCCGTGATCCGTGAATCCGGCGGCGATCGCTCCTCGGTGACCGGCGGTACCAAGGTCCTTTCGGACCGAATCGCCGTTCGCATCACGGCTGAGGCGGGTGAAACGTTCATTGACCGGATGATCAAGCTCGTGGAGGGCGCCGTCCGGCAAAAGACGCCCAACGAAATCGCCCTCCACGTCCTCCTTGTCTCCCTGACCATCGTGTTCCTGGCAGTCACCATGAGTTTGGCGCCGTTCGCTTCCCTGGCGGGGGCAACTCCATCGCCGATCGTGCTTGTGGCGCTGCTCGTCTGCCTGATCCCCACCACCATCGGGGCGCTCGTACCGGCCATTGGCATCGCCGGCATGGACCGACTGGTGCAGCACAACGTCCTCGCCACGTCCGGCCGCGCCGTGGAGACCGCCGGAGATATCACGACGCTCCTGCTCGACAAGACCGGCACCATCACCTACGGCAACCGCCGGGCGGTCAACTTCTTCCCGGCCCACGACGTCGACCGGACGGAACTCATCGAAGCAGCCCGGCTTTCCAGCCTGGCCGACGAAACACCCGAGGGACGCTCGATCGTGGAACTCGCAGCGGAAAAGGGCGTCAGCGGCCCGGACCTGGCTGCCCTCCTGAAGGGCTCGGAGGACTTCGCCGTCGTCGAGTTCAGCGCCAGCACGCGCATGAGCGGCCTGGACCTGGACGGGCGGAAGATCCGCAAAGGCGCCGCAGCCGCCGTCGCAAAATTTGTCGCAGACGCCGGGGGCCACACGCCGGCCGAAGTCGACCACAAGGTGCAGGAAATCTCTGCCCAGGGCGGCACCCCGCTATTGGTGGCCGGCGTCGGGCACGACGGCGAAGCCCGGGTCCTGGGCACCATCCACCTTGCCGATGTGGTCAAGCCGGGCATGCACGCCCGCTTCGCCGAACTGCGCCGGATGGGCATCCGGACAGTGATGATCACCGGTGACAACCCCATCACCGCGAAGGCGATCGCCGCAGAAGCCGGGGTGGACCACTTCGTCGCCGAAGCCACCCCGGAAGACAAAATGGCCGTGATCAAGGAGGAACAGGCCGAGGGACGGCTCGTGGCCATGACCGGCGACGGCACCAACGATGCCCCCGCGCTGGCCGCGGCGGATGTCGGCGTAGCCATGAACTCGGGTACACCGGCCGCCAAGGAAGCTGCCAACATGGTGGATTTGGACTCGGATCCCACCAAGCTCATCAACATCGTGGGCATCGGCAAACAGTTGCTCATCACTCGCGGCGCCCTGACCACGTTCTCCGTGGCGAACGACGTTGCAAAGTACTTCGCGATCGTTCCGGCCCTGTTCACTGGCGCTTTTCCTGGGCTCGGGCTCTTGAACATCATGGGCCTGGCTTCGCCGTCCTCGGCCATCCTGTCCGCGGTGATCTTCAATGCCTTGATCATTATTGCCTTGGTTCCGCTCGCTCTGCGCGGCGTCAAATACCGTGCAGTCTCGGCAAACCAGGCCCTGGCCAGGAACCTCGCGATCTACGGCCTCGGCGGACTCGTGGCTCCTTTCATCGGGATCAAGCTCATCGACCTGCTCATTTCCCTCATCCCCGGCATCGGCTAGGAGCAACCTCATGAATACCCTTCCCGGCTATCTTCGGCAAGCAGGAACGGCCCTGCGGTTCCTGATCCTGGCCACCGTTGTCCTCGGATTGATCTACCCGCTGGTGGTCTTCGGTATCGGGCAGGCCGTTGCGCCGTTCCAGGCCAACGGCTCCATTGTGAAAGACGCGGCGGGCAAGCCTGCCGCCTCGGCCTTGATCGCGCAGGTTTCTGCCGATGACACCGGTATCCAGAACCCGCTGTGGTTCCACGCCCGTCCCTCGGCGGCCAAGTGGGACCCGGGAGCATCGACCGCCAGCAACCTGGGTCCCAACGATCCCAAGCTGCTCGACGCCGTCAAAGCCAACCGTGCTGCCATCGCCGCCGCAGAGGGAGTGAAGGAATCCGACGTCCCCGCCGACGCCGTGACGGCGAGTGGTTCCGGGCTCGACCCGCAGATCTCGGCAGCCTATGCCCGCCTCCAGATGCCCAGGGTGGCCAAGGCGCATGGGCTGAGTCCCGAGACGGTGCAGGCGATGGTGGACCGCCGCACCGTCACCGGACTTGAGGCCTTCCTTGGGCAGCCGTCCGTGAACGTCACGGAGCTGAACCTGGACGTGGCCGCAGCGGCGCCGACCAAGTGACCGGCAAGTGAAGTTGCTGCCGCCCCGGGTCAGGGAGCTTGCAGTAACGAGGTGAGTTTGTCCTGGGACTGTTCGACCGGCGGCGCGTGGACAGGGACGGCCAGCGTGATTCTCGTGATGACGTTCTTCGAGGCTGATTCAAGGACATATTCGATGCTTGAAGACAACTGGTTCCGGGCATACCAGGCGCGTTCGCCTGCGCCCTCGACGGGCTTGGGGGACATCATGAGGCGAGGCAGTTCCATTTTGCTCAGGGCAGCCGTGTCCGGGTATACGGCCGTGGAAATGGTCAAGGCGTTGCCCGGATCCGGGTCCTGCCCACCAGGCACACCCACCAAGCTGAACGTGCAACTCGTTTCCTTCACGCCTTGGGTTTCCGTGACGGATTGCACGCCCGGCTGGATCTGCGCCGCAATGGCTCCAAGCTTTTGTCGGATCTCGTCTGTGCCAGGCACGTTGCAGGCCTGCGAGTCGGGGGTCCCGATGATCCTGCCGTCCATGGCCGTCGTGCCCGGGGAAGCCGTGGCATCGGTTCGTGGAGAGGCCAGGGCGCTGGCTGGTGCCGGACTGGTTGGGGGGCCACTTTGCTCCGGGCCGCCTTGGCAAGCAGCAAGCAGGAGCCCGGCAAGAGCAACGGAGAGCGGAACGGCCCAAATGCGGACGCGCCTACCAGAAGATGTCATAGCCTACTCCCATCACAATCCGGTCCCCGGCCTGGGCGGTGTGCATGAACTGCAGCAAGTCCGGATCGTTGAACGCGAGGCAACCCCAAGTGGGTTTGCTGTTGCCGTGCATGAAGATCGCGAATCCGGCGTTCATGACGATGGGCGAGTCCGGTGGCCGGTTGTAATTGATGACCACTCCCTGACGGTAGTCGTGCGTCGGCCGGGTCGCGAAGTACCACATGTTCTCGTCCGGGAAAATGTCCGAGCTGGATTCGAAGTACTGATTGTAGTTCGCATTGAGCCTGCCGCCCCACCGCGAGAACGGGTTCAGCGTCCGGTAGGACAGTGCCGTTCCGGGGTTGCCGAGGCCGAATGCTTCGGTCACGGTGAACGAACCTGTGGGCGAAAACGCCTGCCAGGTGGGGCCGGTCGCCACGCCGGGTCCGGCGAACCCCGACTCCCCGGCGGAGCCGATCGCACCCCACTCCTTCACGTACCGCCCGTCACCGGGCCTGCGGACGCAGGTGATCATCGATACCTGGGTCGAACGGTAGGCGTCCGCTATCGCCAAAGACACTCTTTGTGCCCCGTTGCTCGGGTACTTCACCGCGCCGGAGTTCAAGGCGGGGCAGTACCCCGCGGTGGAGATCGTGTACCTGACACCTCCACCGTTGATCCACTGAAGCTGTCCGAACTGGAAGCTCTGGCTGCAGTTCCCGGCCGCGTCGCAGGCCTCGCGCGTGACCGGGTACCCGATGACGCCGTCCTGGGAATGACGGGAGTCGTAGAAACTCCCAAGGCCGCCCCATACCGGCTGGGTTCCGGCGCCTATCGCAAAGTAGATCTTGCCCCGCGTGAACTGTTGCGAGCAGCCGCCGAACCGCAGGCCGCACTGCTCGTCACCGTGCGGCGCGCCGAGATAGCCGCTGTGGCCGCCGAGGGACTGGTAACGGCCGTTGATGGCGCCCCAAACTCCGAACGTCCCGTACCCCGGGACGAAGTAGATCCACCCCCGCTGGAATTGCTGCAGACAGACCCCTTCAGGCAGTCCGCACTGCTCGTCGCTGGTCGGGTAGCCCAGGCCGCCCGTGTCTGCGGCGAGCTGTTGGTAACGGCCGTTGATAGCGCCCCAAACTCCGAACGTCCCGTACCCCGGGACGAAGTAAATCCACCCCCGCTGGAATTGCTGCAGACAAGCCCCTCCGGGGAGATCGCACTGTTGATCCGCAATCGCCGGGCCGAGTCCGCCGGCATCGCCGCCCAGGCTTTCGTGCTTGGCACCGATCGCACCCGGGACGGCAAAACCAGATGCCTGCACGGTTGTGGAGGAAGGTGCCGGGCCGGCTGACGTGACTGGCGAAGGCTCGATTGTCTTTGGCAAGGCGGTGCCCGGCGTCGGCGTTAGTGCCGGAGCCGCCGTAGCGGAGGGACTAGTCGGTCCGGGCTGGGGTAGCGCCGTCGGTGATGGCGACGGCGTAACCGGCACCTGCGAGGGGACGCCGGGCGCGGGAACCTGCGGTGCCGCGGAGGCGGAAGATGACGGCGGTGCTGTTGGATCTGCTATGGCCGGGGTGGGCAAAAGTGCCAGGCATATGCCGATTGCTATTGCGGCCCCGAATCGATGGAGGCCCGGTGTGCGGGGGAATTGGAGGTGTCCGCGCCCCGTGGAAATCCCGGGGTCGTCTTGTACGCCAGTAATCGCTTTCTCCTTCACCGCCACACTCAAACCGAAGCCACGGTCGGCAAGGACAGTGGCCGCGGTGACGCAGCCGTAAAGAGAACCATCCCCCGAGGCACATGTATTGCTGATCGTGAGAATACCTTCCCGAAAGTTCCCCGGCAGGCAGACGCGCCGGTCAAATCGGCTGGCTTTCTCGCGGGCAACCAGCGCATTCAACAAGTGAAAGAATGACCACATGGCAAGGGCAACGCTGCGCATTTTCCTCGGGGCAGCCCCGGGGGTAGGAAAGACCTACGCCATGCTTGAAGAAGCCCACCGACTGAGCGGGCGTGGCGAAGACGTGGTGGTGGCTTTCGCCATGGACCATGGGCGCAGTGACACCCGTGCCTTGATGGACGGACTGGAAGTCATCCCGCCGCACAGCATCGCGTACCGGGAGACGGCGTTCGAAGAGATGGACCTCGACGCAGTTTTGGCACGCAAGCCGCGCACCGCCGTCGTCGACGAATACGCCCACTCGAATATCCCCGGAAGCCGCAACGCCAAGCGTTGGCAAGACGTCGAGGAACTGCTCGACGCCGGCATCAACGTCCTCTCCACCGTCAACGTGCAGCATTTGGCATCCCTCGGTGACGTCGTGAGTGCCATCACGGACGTCCGGCAGGCGGAGACAGTGCCCGACGGCGTCGTGCGGCGTGCCGATCAAATCCACCTTGTGGACATCTCACCGGAGCTGTTGCGGCAACGATTGGGCGACGGCAAGATCTATTCGGCCGACAAAATCGACGCCGCGCTGTCCAACTATTTCCGGATGGGCAACCTGACGGCATTGCGGGAACTGGCGTTGCTGTGGCTGGCCGACCGGGTGGACGAAGGGCTCGCGAAGTACCGTTCGGAACAGGGGATCGAGGCGAGCTGGCCCGCCCGCGAACGCATAGTCATCGGCCTCACTGGCGGGCCCGAAGGGGAGGTCCTCGTCCGCCGGGCCGCCCGGATCCTGAAGCGCGTCAACGGCGGCGACTTGCTCGCGGTGCACGTCCGCGCCGCCGATGGCGTGGCCTCGGAATCTCCCCAAGCGCTGGAAGCCCAGCGCCTGTTGGTCCGGGATTTGGGCGGCAGCTACCACACCGTCGCAGGGGAGGACCCGGCGAAGGCCTTGCTTGACTTCGCCCGCAGTGTGAACGCGACGCAGATCGTCGTCGGGATTTCCCGACGCCGGAGCCTCGTCGCCCGGCTGACCGGAAGGGGGATCGGCAACCGGGTGGTGCGCGACTCCGGCGATATCGATGTGCACATGGTTTCGCACCCCTTGGGTGGCCGGGGAGTCGACCGCCCGCGGCAGCGGGACCTTGGCCGCACCAGGGTGATCGTCGGGTTCGCCATGGCGGTGGTCCTTCCGGTTCTTTTGCAGCTCCTGCTCGCCGCGAGCCCTTCCCACAGCATCGCGACGGCGGCGCTACTCCAGCTCACAGGCTCGGTTGCCGTGGCACTGGTCGGCGGGTTGTGGCCCGCCCTGCTCGGTGCCCTGTGGAGCAGCCTTTTGGTGAACTTCTTCTCCATACCGCCCGTGGGAACACTGACCATCAGCGACCCCGAGAACATCCTTGCCTTGCTGGTCTTCGTGGGTGTTTCTGCTGCTGTGGCCGCCGTGGTGGACGTATCGGCCAGGCGCTCCAAGGAGGCAGCCCGTGCCCGTGCCGAGGCCACCACGCTGGGCGATCTCACGCGGGGGGCATCGAGCGCCGAGGACACCGTGGAAGGACTCTTGAACCAGGCCATCGACGTGTTCCAGATGCGCGGTGCGGCACTTTACAGAGCCGTAGGTTCCACCGGCGCGGCGGCCACCGGCTGGCGCCTCGTCGCGAAGGCCGGAGAGGCCGCACCCCTTCCTCCCGACGGCGGCGAAAACACCGAACAGATCGACGCCGGAACCCGGCTGGTCCTGTCCGGCCGCATCCTGCCAGCCAGCGACCGCCGTTTGCTCAGCGCCTTCGGCGCGCACCTTTCGGCCCAGCTTGAGCGGCGACAACTGGCAGCGAGCAGACGCGAGGTCATGCGCTTGGCCGAGAGCAACACCATGCGCACCTCCATCCTGCGCGCCGTCTCGCATGACTTGCGGACTCCGCTGGCCGGGATCAAATTGGCCGTGGGCGGCCTGCGGCAAAGCAACGTCCATTACACACCCGAAGAAGAGCAGGAACTGCTGGCAACCATCGAAGAATGCTCGGACAGGCTCGACGTCCTCGTGGGGAACCTCCTGGACATGTCCCGCATTACCTCGGACTCGGTGAACGCACTCATTCGCCCGGTGCGCTGGTACGAAGTGATCCCGGCCGCCCTCCATGGCGTACTGCCGGGGCGGGTGCGCGTCGACCTGCCGGGAAACATGCCGGAGATCGACGCGGACGCCGGGATGCTGGAACGCGTCATTGCAAACATCGTGGAGAACGCCATCAAGTACGCGCCGGATTCCGACGTCGTGCTGGTGGGAGCCGCGGGTGGCTTCAGTTCATCGACCCTGGACGGGAGGCCGTCCGGAGAACTGCGCATCATCGACCACGGCCAAGGAATCCCCGCCGAAAGCGTGGTCAGGATGTTCCAGCCATTCCAGCGGCTCAACGACGTTCCTTCCACCACCGGGGTTGGCCTGGGGCTCGCCGTTGCCAAGGGATTCACGGAAGCGATGGGAGGCACGCTCACCGCGGAGGAGACTCCGGGCGGTGGCCTGACCATGGTCATTCGGCTTCCGCTGTCCACAGGCGTCGCGTTCCCGAACGAGGAGGCGCAAGCTCCCATGGAAGCGCAATCGGTTCTTTTGGAGCGCCGCCACGCGCCGCCGTCGGGCGGTTCAAGTAGCGCCTCCAAGGAGGCGAGATGAGCAACGTCCTGGTAGTGGACGACGATCCCCATATCGTCAAGGCGCTGCGGATTACGCTCCAAGCCCACGGTTACACCGTAGCCACCGCGGCCGACGGCGAATCAGCCTTGCGCTCTGCAGCCCAGCACCCGGTGGGCGTCTTGATTCTCGACCTCGGCTTGCCGGACATCGACGGAACCACGGTCATCACCCGCTTGCGTGAATGGAGCAGCGTGCCCATCCTGGTCCTCTCCGCACGGCACGGCTCCGACGACAAAGTCGAAGCCCTCGACGCGGGCGCAGACGACTACATCACCAAACCGTTCGGACTCGACGAACTGCTCGCGCGCCTCCGGGCGATCCTGCGGCGCACCGCAGATCCGGGCGAAGAAGCCCCTGTGCTTGTCACGGAATCGTTCACTGCGGACCTTGCCATGAGACGTGTGACGCGCGACGGCGAGGACGTTCGACTGACGCCGACGGAGTGGAGGATCCTGGATCTCTTCGTGCGGAATCCCGAGAAGCTGATCACCCAGCAGCAGCTCCTCAGCGAGGTCTGGGGCCCGGCCTACGCCAAGGAAGCCAATTACCTGCGCGTGTACATGGCGCAGCTCCGGCGGAAACTCGAACCGGAGCCCGGGAACCCGCGCCACCTGATCACCGAGGTCGGGATCGGGTACCGGTTCATGCCCTGAGCGTGGCTCTCAGGGCTGGAATGCCTTGAGCTTCAAACTCCTTGGTGTCTCCCGCCTCGGCGAGCCGCGCATACGCGCCGCCGGCATCACGGAGTTCGCCGGGCGTTCCGAACTCCACGATGGCACCCCGGGCCAGCACTGCCAGCTGATCCGCCTTCTCCACCGTGGAGAGCCTGTGGGCGATGGTGAGCGTAGTCCGCCCAACCGCCAGCCGGTCGAGCGCCGCCTGGACCTGGGCCTCGGTGGCGTTGTCCAGGGCGGACGTAGCCTCGTCGAGGACCAGCACCTTGGGATTGCGCAGGATGGTTCGGGCAATGGCCAAGCGCTGCTGTTCTCCTCCGGAGAACCGGTGGCCCCGGGCGCCGACCATGGTGTCCAGGCCGTCGGGCAAGCTTGCGATCAGGTCCGCGATCTGCGCCGAGGCAAGCGCGCTCCACAGCACTGCGTCGTCCGCGCCGGGTGCGGCCAGCAGCAGGTTTTCCCGGATGGTGTCGTGAATCAAGTACGTCTCCTGGGACACCACGCCCACGATTCTCGTCAGGTCCTCCGGGGCGATGTCGCGCACGTCCACGCCGTCAATGGTGATCCGCCCGGCGGTGGCATCATGCAGGCGCGGGACCAGCGAGCCCAGCGTCGATTTGCCGGAGCCTGTGGGGCCGACGATTGCGGTGCTGGTGCCGGCCGGAAGCGTGAGGTCGACGTCGAGCAGAACGTCAGTGCCGCCGTCGTACGCGAAACGGACGCCGTCAAAGCGGACCTCGCCGCGCACTGCGCTCGGGTCCAGCGGGACGGGCCGTGCCGGGGGAGTGATCTCGGGAGCCAAGTCCAGGTATTCAAAGATGCGGCTGAACAGGGCCATTGCGGTGACCCATTGGACGCCGAGATCCAGCAAGCTCATGACGGGGCGGAAGATGGCGCCTTGCAGTGCGGTGAACGCCACGAGCGTGCCGATGGTCATGCCGCCGCTGGTGACGGGCAGTCCGGCGGCGAGGTAGATCAGCGCCGGGATGGCCGAGAAGATGATGCCCATGGTGGACATCCGCCAGCGGCCGGCCAGCTGGGAGCGCATCTCCAGGCCGATCAGCCGTTTGGAGCTTTCCGTGTAGCGGTGGGCGTCGCGCTTGGTGGTTCCGAGGGTTTTGGACAGCCTGACGCCGGAGACTGACAGCCCTTCCTCGACTTGCGTGTTCATGGTGGCCAGTTCGCTCTGCAGCGTTGACGTGATGCTGCGCCGGAGCAGGGCCACCCGGCGGGTGAACCAAACAGCCGGTGGAATCACTATCAGCGAGAGGAGCGAGAGTCCGGGTGAAATGGCCACCATGGCGATGGCCGTGGCAATGGCCGTGGTCAGGTTGGACGCCACACCGGTCGCGGTGGAGGTGATGACTTGCTGCAGGCCGGAAATATCGTTGTTCAACCGCGACTGCACCTCGCCGCTGCGGGTCCGGGTAAAGAATCCGAGCGATTGCTTCTGCAAGTGGGTGAACAGTCGCGTGCGCAGGGTATGCATGATCTTCTGGCCCATGCCCGTGGTCATCCAGGTCTGCAGCACGCCAATAAGCGCGGTTGCAGCGGCCACGGCGATCAATCCGGCGGCCAGCCATGCGAGAAGCGGCAGATCCTTGCCGGGCAGCGCGACGTCGATGATGTGGCGGACCAGGAACGGCTGCGCCAGCCCGATGATGCTGGAAGCGCTGATGAGAAGCACGACGACGGCGATGGTCGCCTTGTGCGGGGTGAACAGCCCGGCGATCCGTTTGAGGCTCACGGGGTGCTGTTTCAACTGAGTGCGGTCCGCGGGATTGAGGCGGGCGGGGCCGCGGCCGGGATTTCGGGCTCCAGCGCCCGGTCGATGGGGATTTTGGGTGAGGATGTTCTCCGTCATAAGCACCACCTCCAGTGGCGAGCGGGGCGCGGAAATCGCGCCTACTAATACAGAGGTTACCTCACTATGTGGTAACGGGTCAAATTGCTAGACTGGCGGCATGCACTCACAGCCCTCTGATTCTGCCGACCTTGGCGATCTCTTCCATGCCGCTTTCCGGGGGCTGCGCCGGACCTGGGCCGAGCAGCTGTCTCCGTGGGAGCTGACGCCGCACCAGTGGCGGGCGCTCATGACGCTCATGCGCCCGGCGCCCGGGGAGCCGATGCGACTGAAGGACCTGGCGGAACGGCTGCGCATTGCCCCGCGTTCGGCCACGGAAGTGGTGGACCAGCTCGAGGTCAAGGACCTCGTCCGTCGCGATCCGGACCCCACGGACCGGCGGGCCACGCTTGTCGCCGCCACACCAGCCGGCCAGCAGCTTTTTGCGAAAGTCAGTGCCGAACGTCGCGGCAAGTCGTCCGAGTACTTTGCCCGACTCAGTGCAGAGGATCGCGCCGAGTTGGCCCGGATTCTGGGGCAGCTCGGGGGTTGAAGCCAACACCGCCTCTCTCCCAAGTTGCCGCAGAGTAGGTAGAGTCGAAGCCATGACTCGCCGGAAGGTTCCAGCTGCCCTCGTCGCGCTCCCTTTCGCGTTGTGCCTGATCGCACTTGCGCCAGCGGGGACTGCAGGGGCCGCCCCCTGCGATTCTCAAGGCCTTCTGGGTGTGGTTGGCATGTGCTCTCCCGGCAGCTCCCCGTCTCCCCGGCCGTCGGGCAAAGCAAGCCCGTCCGCCACGGCTAGCCCACCGGTACAACCGCAACCCCAGCCCGATCCCGGCGTCGCGGTTCCTCCGGGTGGCGCTCCGACGCCCTCGCCGGCGGTGACCGCCGAACCGGCGCCCGCCCAGGTGGCGCCACCCGGCACAACCACCGCTGCAGTGCCGTCGCCGATCGTTTCCAGTCCGAGCCCCTCTACGCAAAATTCAGCCTCGGCTGCGGCTGCCGCTCGGATCGACCCCGGCTCGCCTGCCCAGAGCGACCATCCCATCGCTCCAACCGTCTCAGTGGCTGGAATCCTTGTGGCCTTCGGCGGAACCCTGATTGTCGCGGGCGGAGTGGTGGGCCTCAGAAGATATCCCCCGCTCTGATCCGGGACCCTGGAGTTCATCGGGAACCAGGTAATAGCGGACCCTGAAGGTGGACCCTTCCCCCTGAACGAATCACTAACAAGGAGTCTCGCGAAGGCCAACGGACTCAGCGAGGCTGAATTGAGCGAAGCGATTACGCACCTGGCGTTCTACGCGGGCCGGCCGAAGGCGATGTCCGCCATGGCGGTCGCCAAGCAAGTGTTTGCCGAGTAGCCAAGTTCACGCCAGGGGCGCTTGGCGCCCCCGCTTTCCCGGTTGCTGCGCGAAGTCAGGCCTGCGGGGCCTGCCCTTGGAGGGAGGCAATCTGTGCACGCGCGGCTGCGATGAGCTCCTCATTAGTGTTGGCGTGGCCGTTGAGGCCCCAGCCGCCGTCGGGTGCTTCCGTAAGCAGGACCCAGGTCCGATCGGGCAGTGTCGGATCCGCGGCCGCGGTCGCGACGAGCGCGGTGAGCTGTTCGACCAAATCGAGCTGCTTGTCACGGTTCAGGGCGCCCGCGTTCGTGAGCACCTGGACGCGCACGTAGTTGCTGTCGCCGTCGACATTCGACAGATCCCCCTCGGGGAGTTCATGGATGAATGCCGCCGTGTTCTTGCGGAACATCGGGATATTCGGCACCTGCTCCACCCGCATCACGGTCGATGCCAGATCAACGGCGAGCTGGTGTTTGTCGGCAAAAGTCCCTGTCGTGGCGTACACGTCGATCATGGGCATGATGCTTCTCCTCTTCGATATGGGTCAAGGGTCATTTCTTGCGCCATCCTTGCACTTTGATATCACTGTGTCTTCCTCCGGGCCATCATTTGCGGGTCGTCTGGCTTGACGTCCTTGGAAGTGCGGTTCTTCGGCCGGTGCGGCATGACCGGTTCGGACGCGAAGCGTCGCGGGCCGCTCCACATTGAGGGCGGGGCGTCGATCGCGTAGGCAAGGGCGTATGCGACCTTCTCGTAGTTGACTCTCCAGCCCCTGAAGTGGGGCCACGCTTGTTCCGCCGTCACCTCAACCGGGTAGTCGACGGTCCGCATGAGCTCAACGGCCGCTTGAAAGTCTTCGAAGTTCACGTCGAGTTCGGAATCGGGATCAGGGTCTTCCTCGACCGGGATACGAATAGCCCTCGCCACCTGATTCAGGCAGGTGAAACCCATCCGAAGGACCAGCCGCGCCCGGGTGTTCGGGGCAGACCCCGGACTCAAGGAAAGCTGCAACGCGGCAGCGTCCATGACGCTGAGGAGGGAGTTGAGCCAGTTCGATTGCGGCGAGGGTGAACGGAACCACACCAAGGTGAGGTAGGTGCTGTGTGATTCGGCGACATCCGCGGCCCATCGCTCCCACCTTTGGTAAAGCTCGCTGAGTTCGCTGGTGCTGGTTTGAGCGGCCATGCCAAACCGTGTCCGCACCAGAAGCTCCGGTCCCCATGAGGGTGAACCTGCCCGCGATACCAGAAGCGTTACCTCGGCCTCCCGCCTGTTGAAGGCCGCATAGAGGGTCGGCAAGTAACCGATCTGCAAAGCGATGACAATCAACCCGGTATACGCGGCGACGTAAACCAACACCGTATTGCCGACATTCGATGGCGCAGCGTAGCCAAGCGTGAACATCGCGGAGCCGGCCTCGCTTGCGGCTTGCCAATAGTCACCATCGACGAAGGGAAGGAGCAGGAGGCTGAACGACAAGTCGAACACGATCACCCAAACCAGCAGGCGGACGAAGAGCGCCATCGGAGACTGCCAGGCAAGGATCCGATCACGCGCTTCGTACGAGGTGACGGGTTTTGTGATGGCAAAGAAGATTTTCGCAGTGACCACATGGGTCACCCGTGAAAGGTTGCTGTGCAGCGGACGTGGCACGATCAGCGTTCCGATCACACTCATCCAGTTCAGGAGCAACCCAAGCAACCCGACTGAAAAACACGCCCACACGAATACTGTCAACAGACTCTTTCGACAATGTCGGACACAAATTCAGCTATTGTCCACCGGAAAGGACAAAGCTGGTGAGGCTCGTATCATTCATTCCACGCCCGGATCTTGTCAAGGGTGATGGGTTCCGTCGTGTTGAGGTATGCGACGTCACCAGCAACGCATGGCGGACAGCTCAGGAGATAACCATCGTGGCAAGCCAACTCATCCTCGGCGCGGGACCCATTGGCGGGACGCTCGCGAGGCAACTCACCGCCCGTGGCGACCAAGTCACGCTTGGGACCCGCAGCGGCACTACGGTCCCCGGCACGACTCCAGTGAAGCTGGATGCCAGCAACCCTGCCGCCGTCACGCAGGCTGCGCGCGGAGCCGACACGATCTTTGTGTGCACAAACCCGCCGTACACCAACTGGGTAGCCGACTGGCCACCGATCTTCGACGCCGTGATCACTGCCGCCCGCGACTCCGGGGCCGCGCTTGTGCTCATGGGTAACCTCTATGCGTACGGACCGCCGGCCGGTCCTATGACCGAGCACTCACAGCTCGCCACCACCGAGAAAAAGGGCCTGGTACGCAAAGCGGGTTGGGAGAAAGTGCTCGCCGCGCACGAACGCGGTGAAATCCGGGCCGTTGAGGTTCGGGCCAGCGACTACTTCGGTCCTGGGGCTACGGGGATGTCGACACACCTCGGCGGGGGCTTTTTCGAACCACTCTTGGCCTCCAAAACGGCGCGCGTCGTTGGGAACCCGGCACTAGAGCACAGTTGGAGCTTCCTTCCCGATATCGCCGCGACACTGATCGCAGCTGCCGACCATACGGGCGAATGGGGGCGTGCCTGGCATGTGCCGAGCGCATCCGTCCCCCGCTCGGAAATCGTGCGGCAGGTGAACGAGCGGTGGGGCGTGAATGGCCGGGTCGCTTCGATCCCGCGATGGTTGCTCAGGGCCCTCGGCGCAGTTATTCCCATGATGCGCGAGGTCTCGGCTTCAAGCTACCAATTCACGATGCCCTTCGTGATCGAATCCACGGAGACACAGAAGATGCTGGGTGTCACGGCAACACCGTGGGACCACGCACTGGAGGTCACTGTGGACAGCTACCGTAAGCCCTCAACGAGCAGCTAGGGCCGCTCCGCTCACCGCAGGAGCGGCCCTCTGGCCTCGTCCGTCTTCTACTGTTGGTGCGCGCTCATTGCCTCAGGGTCGTGCATGCCGGGTCGCCGCGGCCTCAGGGACCATTCCGGTCCCCGGGCATTAGAACCCTCCCGACGTCGTGCCGGCAGACCCTGAGGATGGGGTCGTGAAGGTCGAGTTGGAGCCTGGCTGCCAGGCGTCGGCGGAGGCGGGGAAGTTGGCTTCCTGGCGCTTGATGCATTTCCATTCGAGGGCGGTGTTCGGCGGGAGGTCGCTGATCGTTCCGGTCCAGGTGGGTTAGGCGGTGGGGTCGAGCTTGACGGCGCTGGCCGGTGACCAGTTCCCCAACCCGGGGACGTTGCCAACGACGTATACCGACTGCCCACTGGCGGTGGTGCCATTGGTGCAGGTGAAGCTGGCTGATACCGGGGTCTGGCCGAGGGTGAATTGGAACGACTTCGCGGTCCCGACCGAGGCGCTGTCGGATTTGGCGACGACGAGGTTCCCTCCGGCGTTGTACCAGCCGCTGGCGGCGGCATCGAAGGCTGCCTTGTTTGCGTACTGGGTCAGCGGCATTCCGTTCAGCGTTACGGCGGAGGCCTGGGTTTCGTCGGTGACGAGCTGGACAACGTTCTGGCGGCTGTCCGGCGCTCCGGCGTAGGTGCCGGATGATGCGGCGATGTTCACGGTTTCGGTGGACCCCGACAGTTGTTGGGTGATACCGGTGAGGCGTTGCGCCCCGGTCTGGTAGTTGACCGACTTGCCGTCGTCTTCGGTGAGCGTGAAGTTGGAGGCGTTGGTGTCGGGGTAGACCTGGGCGACGAGCTCGTTGCGGTTGGTGGCGTCGGTACGGGCGCCGGTGACGTTCATGGTTTTGTCGTCGACGTACATCTTGGGCAGGATCGCCCCGGCCTTGGCGAACGCGGGGAGCTGTAAGACTCCGTTGGTCCACTCGGGCAGGTTGTTAACCCACTGGCCGGTGCTGACGTACTTCTTGTTCGTGTGGTAGTCGTACCATGTGCCGGCGGGCAGGTACATGTTCCTCTGCCGTTCGCCCGATGCAGCGACAACTCCGACCAGCATGTTCGGACCGATCATCTTCTCGCTGCCCATGGTGCGGACGTTGGGGTCGTTCTGGTAGTAGTACACCAGCGGCGGGGCGAGGGGGTCTCCGGTGCTGTAGGCGTTATGCGCCACGGAGTAGTAGTAGGGAGTGAGCTCGTAGCGCTGGCGGAGGTTGGCCAGGTTGCTGGGGACGTCGCCGATCTTGTCGGGGGCTGTCTGCTGGCAGTTGCAGGTGTTGTCAGTGTGGGGGCGGATCGGGACGTCGAACCATGCAGAATTCGCGAACCATTGGGTGTAGATCTCATTAATGTCGGACCCGGCGATGGCCTCGTCACGGTGGAAGCCGCCGATATCGGAGCCGAAGTAGTCGATGCCCGACATCGACATCTCCATCTGGACGTTGGTTTGATCTGCGAGAGCGGTCATGCGGGTGGCGATGTCACCGGACCACATCGCTGCGCCGTCGCGCTGGATACCGGCGGCTCCGGAACGGGAGAGCAGGAACGGCCGCTGGGTTGAAGAAGCGGCGGTGTACCCTTTGGCGACACTGTTGGCCCATTCCAGGGCATACAGGTTGTGGTAATCGGCGTGGGCGTTCTTGCCGGGCAGCAGACCGGCGGTCCAGTCGTTGGAGTCGTACATCTCGGGCTCGCCGAGATCGAGCCAGTGGCCGAGGATGCCCATGTTGACCAGGGGCTGTTCCTTGGTCGCGGCCCAGTAGGCGCCGGCGGCCGGCTGGGTCCTGTCGATCATGCTTCCGCGGCCCCACCAGTCGTTGGCGGTGAGGTAGACAGGGGCGCAGGTGGAGCAGCCGGCGCGGGCCAAGAAGCCTTGATTGGCCAGGTTGGTGTACTCGGGGAGTCCCTTGCCGATGTATGACTCTTCGATGGTCATCAGGCCGATGCCCTGGGTGTCGCGGTAGTCGGCGATCTTGGACGCGGCGTTGGGGAAGTTGGTCGGGTCGAACTGGAGGGTGCCCATCTTGGTGTTGTCGGAGCCCGCGGTGACTCCGCCGAACCATTGCAGGTCGAGCATGAATCCGTCGACGGGGAACTTGTCGGCGCGCAGTCCCGCCAGGGCGTTGTCGATCTCGGTCCAGTTGTTGTACCCGTATTCGGAGTTCCAGAGCCCGAAGGCTTTCTGCGGCGGTACCGGCGGGTGGCCGGTGAGGTTCATGTAGCTCTTCCGCAGCTCGGGCAGGCTGGGGCCGGCCATGACGTACCAGCGCAGTTGGTCGCCATAGGTGTCCATGGTCCAGGGGTCTGCGGTGAGGTTCCAGTCCTGCTTGTAGACCTGGTCGACGAAGAGCCCGTAGTTGGCGTTGTTGGCACCGACGGCGAAGAGGACGGGGATCTGGGTGTTGCCGACTGGGCCGTTGTCGACGTCGTAGTTCATGGTGTTGCCGTAAGCGCCGGGGGAGGTGCGGTCGACTCCGGCCCTGTCTCCGTCGGCGTTGCCGCCGGCGAAGAATTCTTCGCCGAGGCCGTAGGCGTTCTGCATAGCGGACTTGGTGAAGGACAGCCCCTTCCACGCCGCCGTCAGGTTCCGTGGGCAGACTGTGTGCAGCAGCAGGGCCGGCGTCCGGGTCGTGTCCGTGACGTCGGCGCACATGGTCGTGGTGTTGACACTGACCTGGATGTGCGCGGTGCTGGCGGTCGAGGCGGTCTGGGTGAAGGCGGTGGGGCCTGCGTAGCTGGTCGAGGCGACTTGGTCGGTGGTGGGGATGGCCACTCCGGCGCCGGGCCCAGATCCGGTGCCCATCTCGAAATGGACCAGGTCGTCGCTGAGGAATTCCGCGACCAGGTAGTCGCCGGCTCCGGTGAACTGGACGCGCTGGATCCCTGCCGCGTGGGCCGGGACGGCGGTCACAAAGGTTGCCCCGGCGGTTGAGGCGAGCAGCAGGAGCACTCCGACGAGGATCCCGCTGAGGCGGTCTCGGCCGCGGTCTTGGCGTGGGGCGGTCATGGCCTGCCCACCGTGAGGTTGTCGAGGTTGATGGCGGCTGTGTTGGCCGCGTCGTAGGAGATCTGCACCGAGTGCCGTCCCGAGGTGAGCGCGGTGCCGATGGTTGCGGTGCCCCATGTGTCCCAGTTGGCCAGGTTGGGCAGCGTGAGGGTTCCGATGGAGGTTCCATCGACGTAGATGGTCCGGGTGGCTGGCCCGCCTGTGGCGTTGGCGTAGCGGAAGGTGAGTTGGTGGGTGCCGGTGGCGTTGGCGCTGATGTCGAATGTGAGGGAGGAACCGGCGGCGGTGAAGCCGTCGACGAAGCCGGTGCCGGTGAATCCGGCGTGGTTGGTGTTGGTGGTCGTCCCCGTGGCCGCGGCAAATTCGGCTTCGTATGCGCTCTTGTTGACCCCGGAGAGGATGACAGTGCGGGTGGTGGTTCCGGAGGCGATTTTGATGAGCGTGAACTGCTGGACGGGATCCCAGTACCAGCCGGTTGCCGCGGCGGTGAGGCCGCTGAGCGTGCTGTAGGCGGTCAAGGCGATTCCGTCAACTGTGATCGTGCTGGGGATGGTCGTGTTGACCTGGAGGGTTGCGGCGGTGGGGAGCGGTGGCACGGTCGCGGTGACCTGGTGGCTGCTCCAGTCCTCGGCGCTGGTGATTTGCTTGACGGTGCCGGAGGCGTCGTCGAAGTAGTCGGCAGAGGTGGATCCTGCGGGGTAGATCCGGAAGACGAGGTTCGTGTAGTTGTAGACGTCGTTGCCGATGCTTCCGCCGTATTCGTAGTTGGAGTTGAGGTTCAGCGGGATGATGGCGCCATCGCGGGCATAGACCGGGATAGTGGAGGTGTCGGCGATGTAGGTCTTGTTGCCGGGACCGGAGGCCTTGCCGCCGTTGATGACGTCGTACCATTCCCCGCCGGGGAGGTAGAGCGTCACCGAGGTCGCCCCTTGGGTGGTGATCGGGGCGACGAGCAGCTGGCGGCCGAACATGTACTGCATGTCCAGGGGCGCTGCCGAGGCGTCGCCGGGAAAGGCCAGCCGCATGGTTTGCAGCAGGGGCAATCCGGTCAGGGAGGCGTTCTTGGCCTCGGTGTAGATATAGGGGATCAGGTTCATCCGCGTGTTGGCGAACTTGCGGAACGTGGGGATCACCGTTGTGTCGCCCGTGCGCGCCTGGACGTTCCAGGGGGTCCGGGCCTCTGAGGGGCTGGGATCGGACTTCTCGGAGTGGTACTGCATCATCGGGGAGTAGGTCTGTTGGGCGGCGGCCCGGAGGTAGAGCTCGCTGCTGGGGAAGGTCCCGGTGAAGCCGGCCATGTCCCACGCCCAGAAAGGAATGCCGGACTCCCCGCCGCTCAGGCCTGCGCGCAGGGCCTGCTGGAAGGCCGAGAACGTCGAGGCCTGGTCGCCGGCCCAGTAGATGGAGTGTGCCTGTGCACCCGCGGTTCCGCCGCGGCTGAACAGGACCCCGTCTCCGTTTTTCTTGGTCTGGACGTAGGTGCCGTAGGCGCCTGTGTAAGCGATGGTGTACCCGTTGTGCATCTCGTCGCCCTTGCGGCCGTCGGAGAAAGACGCGTTGCGGCCGAAGACCATCTCGCCGCCGTCGGTCTTCATCCCGTCGATGCCGACGTCGTCGAAGAGGTAGGCGCGCTTGCTCATCCACCAAGCGGTCGCCGCGGCGTTGGTGAAGTCCGGCATGGTGCTGTCGCCGAACCATTCCCCGGTGGGGATCCGGTATTGTCCACCGGCCCCGTCTCCGATCAGGTAGCCCTGGGCGGTCGCGTAGCTCTGGTCGTTGAGGTGCTGCTGGGGCGCGGTGGCGGGGTTGGTGCTGAAGTCCTGCTTGAGTACGGGGATCTGCCACAGGACGACTTTGATGTTCTGGGCGTGGGCGGCGGAGACCACGGCCTTGGGGTCGCTCCACTCGCCGCCGGACGGGAAGGTGAGGTCGGTGTAGGCCAGGGCGCTACTGCCAGGCTTGGCGGTGTAGCGCGCACCGTGCCAGACGTAGAAGGTGGCTTCGTCGCTCCACTGCTCCAGGACCAGGACACTGTGCGGGATGTTGTTGCTGGTGACGTTGGCGAGCTCGTTCGTGACCTCGGTCTGGGTGTTCCACTCGTTGGCGGACATCCACAGGCCGAACGCCCATTTCGGGGGCAGCCATGGGCGTCCGGTGAGAGAGGTGTAGGCATCCAGGATGTTTCCCTGGGTGCCCGTGAGGAAGTGGTAGTCGACGGTGGAGTCGAGCGCGCCGCCGGTGTCGACGGTGAAGCCGACCATGTCGGAGAGATAGGTGCACACGTTGAAGAGTGAGTAGCGCGTGCTGGGGACGTACACTCCGTAGCCTGCGGAGTTGGTGAAGAACGGCACCGACATGTAGGTGCGGTGGGTGGGGCCCTGGTCCTGGTATTGGTTATAGACGTAGTTGTCGACGTCGTGGCCGCGCTGGTCCAGGTAGTCGTATCGTTCGCCGAAGCCCTCGAACCGTTCTCCGGCGGGGGTCAGCCAATGGTCCTCGATCTTGGTGACTGTGGTGGCGCCGTCGCTGGCCCATCCGGTGTTCCGGAATATGGCCGGGTCGTACTGTTGGGCAATGAGCGTGATGCCGTCGGCCTTGTAGACGGAAACGCGGTAGGGGCTCTTCTGGATCTTCACCTTCAGCGCACTGGTGGCCAGCTGCAGCGTGGTGCCTGTGTCGGTGGCGGTGTAGCCCGTGGCGCCTGTGATATTCAGGCCGGTGCCGTGGGGTGCGATCTGGACGTGGAAGCGGTCTGGTGCAGGGAAGGTGTAGCGGATCTTGGGGGAGAAGCTGCCGGAGGTGTCGCTCACTGTGACATCGACCGAAGTGCCGTTGTCGGTGTAGCCGCTGACGTTGCCCGTGCCTGACCAGTCGGTGACGGCGAAGCTGAACGGGCCGCTGGTGATCGCGCCTGCGCCGTCGACGTTGGCGTGGATGGTGTAAGTGATCTGGTCGCCCCTCGCGAAGGAGCCGAGGTTGACCTTCCAATAACTGTTGTTGCCACTGTTGTAGTCGAAGGAGCAGCCAACGTCAGTCTGGGTGACTCCGTTCTTCGTCCAGGAGACCCAGCATGTCTGTCCGGGAGAGATCGGCCATGTGGTCGAATGCAGCTGGACGGTCTGAGTGGACATCGGGTCGCGCGGACCGCGTTCGGTCGGCGTGGTGCTGTATAGCTGGTCGTAGCCGGTGGGCCCGTGGAAGACGCCGCTGAGGGTGTCAGCTTTGGCCGATTCTGCACCGAAGACCGCCGGTAGCAGGGCCAAGGGCACCGCGCCCAGGATGCCGAGGACGGCTGTGCGGCGGGATATGTCGGCGTGACGGAAACGGACATCATTGCCCTGCTTTCTTTTGAGAGTGAAGCTCACCCAGCGGAACGGCCGATGAGGGTCGGCTCGTCGCTGTTCAAGCGGAGGTTGGGTTCGAACAGCTCGTTGAGCAGGAGGCTTGCGGCTCCGCGTGCCCAGGCCTCGTCGTCCCAGGCCTCGGCGTGGATCGAGAGTCCGTCCTGCAGTCCGTCGAAGACGGTCTCGTTGAGCGCGCGGCGGAACGCGGGCATGATGAGGTCGAGATTATGCGTGCCTTCGCCGGCCAGGAGGAGCCGGTCGGGGTTCAGGATGTTCACGACGTTGCCGACAGCTCGGCCCAGATGCTGGCCGGCCTCTGCGAAGACCCGTGCTGCACGCTGGTCTCCGTCCCGGGCCATCGTGCCTGCCTCGTCGACCGAGACACGTCGTCCCAGCTCACCCGCGAGAGATCCCAGGAGGGCCGGCTCGCCGATCACGGCCTCCAGGCAGCCGCGGCCACCGCACTCGCATTCCGGGCCTCCGGGCACCACCTTCATATGGCCGAGCTCACCGGCACCTCCGCGACCACCCCGGAACAGGCGCCCGTCGAGCACCATGCCCATGCCGACGCCGCGTCCGATGGTCACAACGGCGAAGTTCTTCACGCCCCGCCCGGCCCCCCAGCTCTGCTCGCTCGCCACCAAGGCGTTGACGTCGTTGTCGATGAGAACCGGCAACCCTATCGCCTCTGAGAGCCGTTTGGCGAGCGGTTCGTTGTGCCAATCGAAGTATGTGGCGTGGCGCACACTTCCCTCATCCCGGTCGATCACCCCGCCCATGCCCAGGCCAACGCCGAGGATCCGGCCATGGCCGGCGGGAGTAAGCGCCTCGACTGCACGGACGATGCCTGCCACTACTGCGCCGGGCGTTGGGAACGCCAGGGCGGCCTCGGCTCGGGCCACGACGTTGGCGTCCAGGTCCGTCAGGACGCCGATGGCCCGGTTCTCGGTCAGTTTGATGCCGACGACGTAGCCTGCGTGTTGACGCAGGCCAAGGAGCACTGGTGGACGCCCTCCAGCCGATGCGCCGGTGGCGCGCTCTTCGACGAGGCCTCGGTCTATGAGCCGTGACGTGATGGCAGTGACCGTCGGGCCGCTGAGTCCGGTGCTCCGGGCGATGTCCGCGCGGGAATGGAGCGACTCGCCACGCAGCTCGGCGAGCACGAGGGCCTCGTTGATCTCCCTGATCAGCCCTTTATTGCCCGCCCGGTCGATTCTCACAGCGCACGCCCCCTTTCTGAAGTAACTAAATTAAGTCGTCGAACAAACGGTAGGGGAGTGCGGCTTACTCCGCAAGAGGAATTTTCTGCTCGGGCCGGGGTGCAGTTTTTGAGCCTAAGCGACCCCTTGACGTGAGGCACGTCATAGTTCTAATCTTCATTTAGTCATAAATAAAGGAGAATACAATGGTTCGGCCGAGCGGCAACGCTGACGTTACGCGGTCTGCGATCCTGGCATTTCTAGGTACCTCCGGAGGTGCGTCCCGGGCTGACTTGGCAAGGGCGCTTGGAGTCTCCCCGGCTCTTATGACCCAGCTCGTCAAAGAGCTCATCGCGGATGGCCTCGTGAGGGAGCTGTCAATGTCCCCCTCCAGTGGCGGTCGGCCTGCACGGATGCTGGGCCTGGCCACCGCTGCAGGGCGCGTGGTGGGTATGAAAATCTCGAAGGATCATGTTGCCTTCGTTGAAACGGAACTTAGCGGGCATGTAGTCCGGTCCGGCAATAGGACATACGACGCTTCGTCGATCACATCGCTTTCCGACGTCGTCTCGCTCGTTCATTCATTTGTTGGCGAAGACCGCGTCACCCCTCTTCTGGGAATAGGTGTCGGTGTTCCCGGATCGGTGGATGCGCAGGGTAGTGGTGTTGTTGATTCAAGCCTTCTGGGGTGGCGGCAGGTACCGCTTGGGGCGGTTCTGAGCCGGGAACTTCATGTTCCGGTCCTGGTGGAGAACAATGTCAACGCCCTCGCAGTAGCCGAACGGCTCTATGGCTCGGGCCGCGAGCATGCCGAGTTTCTGGTTGTGACGATCGGCGAAGGCGTCGGCGCGGGATTTGTCACCGGTGGTGCGGTCGTGCGCGGCAGCAGGGGCGGTGCCGGCGAAGTTGGTCACATAGCCGCGGTTGCGGATGGACCTCTTTGCACCTGCGGTAACCACGGATGCATTGAGGCCCTGATTGGGGAAAGGACACTCGTCGCGCATGCGCGGGAATCCGGAATCATTTCGTCATCAGACACCATGGCAGATTTGCAAGAGCGGGCAAACGAGGGTGACCCCCTCGCCCAAGATATCTTCCGGGGAGCAGGTCAGCCCCTGGGTCGAATCGTCGCCGGTCTCGTGCAGATCCTGGATCCGGAGATTGTGATCGTCAGCGGTGAAGGAACCCGAGGATGGCGCCACTGGGCGGCAGGATTCGAACGGTCTTTCCGGGGTGCCCTGACGGCAGACCGCCGGAGCATACCCGTGATCGTCGAGTCCTGGGACGACGAGGCCTGGGCGCGCGGAGCTGCTGCGCTCGTGGCGTCTGCGCCCTTCTACAGCGAAGAAAGTTCAGGAGAGCAGGGGAGACGGGTTCGTGCCCGGCTTACCCATGTACCCGCGGAGGTAGGAGGATTGTGACCGCCCTACAAGATTCGAGGTCCGGAAGCCCCGGACCCGTGGCAACAACGAAGCGCTACCGAGGACCCGGAACTCGGCGTAAAGCAACCGGAACTCGCCTCAAATACGGGCTGACTGTCGCCGTTTTCCTTATTCCGAGCGCGTTGCCGCTGTTGTTCTTCACCATCATTCCCATGTTTTCCGCGTTCTGGATCAGCCTGAACCAATGGAATCTAGTCGGCCCGATGAAGTGGGTGGGCCTCGGGAACTACGGCAACCTCATCAGCGACCCCGGCACGCAGGGCGCCTTCCTGCACACCATCTACTACATCGTCGGATACCTGCCGCTTGTGTACATCGGCGGATTGGCCATAGCGCTTGCCCTCAATTCCCGTATCAAGGGACGCAGCATGATGCGCGGCCTTTACTTCCTCCCAGTCGTGACCAGCTGGATCGTCGTTGCACTTGTCTGGCGTTGGCTACTGAATCCCAGCACAGGAATCGTCAACTGGCTGCTTGGACTCATCGGCGTGACAGGGCCGGGGTGGTGGACAGATCCGACATGGTCCATGCCTTCGATCATCGTAGCTTCCGCGTGGAAGGACCTTGGCTTTGTCATGGTGATTCTGCTCGCCGGTCTCCAAGCCATTCCGGAGGACTTGTATGAGGCCGCAACCGTCGACGGCGCCGGCCCGTGGAGGCGGCTGTTCAGCATTACGCTTCCCATGCTTTCCCCCTCAACCTTCTTTGTCATTGTGTTGTCGCTGATCAACGGATTCCAGGTCTTTGACCAGGTCTATGCCATGACCGGAGGCGGCCCTAACAACTCTTCCCAGGTAGTGGTCCAGCAGATTTACGACCTCACGTTCCGTTACGGCAGGGCCGGCGAGGCCTCGGCCCTGTCATGGCTACTGTTCCTTTTCATCCTGGTCATCACTTTGATTCAGGTGCGCGGTCAAAAGAAATGGGTGCACTATGCGTAAGCAGCGTCCCTCGATCACCCTGAACATCCTCGTCCTCGTTGGCGCCCTCATGATGGTCTTCCCCTTTCTTTGGGCATTCGTAACGTCCATCAGCCCCGGCGCAGGCCTGTCCGCGACACCGCAACTTATCCCGGAGAATCCCTCACTGTCCGCGTACGCTGAGTTGCTCCAGCGGCTCCCGTTTGCCCAGATCGTCCTTAACAGCCTGATCCTTGCCATCCTCACCACGGTGTTCCAGCTCGTCACCAGCTCGCTGGCCGCCTATGTCTTTTCCCGGATGCCCTTCAAAGGGCGCAACGCTGTGTTCGCCGTGTATCTGGCCACCATGATGATCCCGATGCAGGTCCTCGTCGTCCCGTTGTTTGTGGAAATGAAAAGTCTGGGCCTTATCGATACCTATCTCGGCGTACTGTTGCCGGGGATCGCCAGCGCCTTCGGCGTGTTCCTCCTACGGCAGGCAATGAATTCTGTGCCGCTGGACCTGGACCAGGCCGCGACATTGGATGGGGCCGGCCACTTCCGTATCTTCGGGCTCATCGTTCTGCCCTTGGTCCGTCCGGCGCTGGCGACGCTGACCGTGTTCGCGTTCCTGAACAGCTGGAACAGCTTCCTGTGGCCGCTGATTATCCTGCGCACCCCCGCAATGAAAACCCTTCCCGTGGCGCTGGCAGGACTCCAAGGCCAGTACACAACCCAGTGGGACATCGTCATGGCCGGATCTGTGGTCAGCGTCCTTCCAATGCTTGCCCTCTATATCTTCACCCAGAAGTACATCATCCAAGGGGTTGCGGGAACCGGACTCAAATAGGCCGCCCTGCTTCCCCCTTTATCAATGGAGATACACATGAAAAAGAAGCCCCTGGCCGCTCTGGGCCTCGCCCTGGCCGCAACCCTGGCCATGTCAGGCTGTGGATCGGCAGCAAGTTCAAATGTTTCAAGCACTGAAAAAGTAACCATCAAATACTCAAACTTCATCTCGAACGGAGGCAACGAGAAGAATCTGGACACCATCGTTCAGGCCTTCGAGAAGGCCAACCCGAACATCACCGTCCAGGTCACCACCTTGCCCTACAAGGACTACGCAACGGCGCTCCAGACAGACCTGGCCGCTGGGACACAAGCCGATACTTTCGACATTGAATATGCGAACCTTCGTTCTTATGTGGCCAACGGGGCGGTCGCCCCCCTCGACGGAGTTGACGGTTCCAAGTACAAGCAGTCCTTGCTGCAGTCCTACCAGTCAGACGGCAAGCAGTACGCGCTGCCCAGTTCCTTCTCCGACGTCGTCCTCTACTACAACAAGGCACTCTTCGACGCCGCCAAGGTCGCCTACCCGACAGCCAGCTGGACCTGGGCTGATGAAACGGCTGCTGCAAAGAAGATCACGGACAGCGCCGCGGGTGTCTATGGAGACTTCCAGAACGTGAGCTTCTACGAGTTCTACAAAGCACTGGCCCAAACCGGTGGCAAATTCCTCAACGACGACGGCAAATCGGTCGCCTTCAACTCGCCCCAGGGGATCAAAGCCGCCGAATGGCTGGCGGGCAAGAGCGGAACGACAATGCCCACCCCCGCCCAGGGCGCCGGAACCCCGGACTTCGACACGAAACTGTTCAAAGACGGCAAACTTGGCATGCTCCACAGCGGCATCTGGGTGGCCAGCAGTTTCGCCGATTCACCCAAGAACTGGGACATCGCAGTTGAACCCGGGGACACACAGAAGGCAAGTGCGGAGTTCTCAAACGCCATTGGAGTATCCGCCAACTCCAAGAACAAGGCCGCAGCCCAGAAATGGGCCGAATACATGACCAGCTCAGACGTCATGGCACAGACCCGCATCAGCGCAGGATGGGAACTTCCCGCCACCTCCGATGACTCCGTCCTGAAGCCGTATCTCGCAAAGGACAAGCCGGCAAACCGCCAGGCCATCTTCGACGCCCTTGACCACGTCGCCCTCCCGCCGGTCATCGGCGATAACCAGCAAAAAATGGTCGACATCATCACCAACGCTCTTGGCGAAGTCGAAGCGAAGCGCTCCAGCGCGGCCGATGCCCTGAAGGGCGCCGCGGACCAAATCAACGCTCTGCTGAAATAGACCGGGCACAGTCCGAACAAAGCCGGTGAGCGGGCCGCGGGAACACCGTGAGCTGCCGGCACCGCGACCCGCCCACCATCTGAAAGAGAAGCCAATGATCGACAAATCAATGCAAGGTTCAACGGTAACGCGCGACGGAGATCCCGCTGTCCGTTCGATAGTCGAGGCCGGAATCCGGCTCATCTTGGAACAGCAGACCCCTGGGGGCGCCTACCCGGCAAGCCCCTCGTTTTCCGCCTACGCCGGATACTGCTGGTTCCGCGACGGCTCGTACATCGCTGACGCCATGTCCGCGGCCGGGCACATCGAATCCGCCGAACGGTTCTTCGACTGGTGCTCGATAGCCTTGACTTCCCGTGCGGAAAGGATCCGCCGTATCGTGGCTGAAAGCCTGGCCGGCAGGCCGGTGGCCGGTGATCAGATGCTTCCCACGCGTTTCACTCTCGACGGGGCCGAAGGAAGCGATGACTGGTGGGATTTCCAGCTCGACGGATACGGCACCTGGCTTTGGGCCTTGGCTGAGCACAGCGCCCGCCATGACCGGCCGCTGGAACGCTGGGCTGAGGCCATTGCCCTCACAATCGACTACCTTTCGGTCTCCTGGGAACGGCCCTGCTATGACTGGTGGGAAGAGTCGGCCCAACACGTGCACGTGAGCACCCTGGGCTGCATCGCTTCCGGATTGGCCAGCATCGCCCAAACCGGGCTGATCGAGGATTCACTCTCAGAACGGGCCACCTCGATCGCGGACCAGATCCGCCAACGAGTCCAAGATGAAGGTGTCAAGGACATCCATCTGACGAAATGGCTGGGAACAGACACGGTAGACGCCAGTCTCCTCTCCCTGATAGCACCGATGAACTTCCTGCCCCCGCACAGTCCCTTGAGCGCAGGGAGCATCGCGGTCATCGAGGAGCGGCTCACCGTCGACAACGGAGTTCACCGGTATCTTGCTGATACCTACTACGGCGGCGGCCAATGGCCTTTGCTTAGTTGCTTCCTCGGCCTGGCCCAGGCCGCGTCCGGAAACACAACCAGAGCCCACGAGCTCCTGGAATGGGCCGCGTCGACCGCCGGCCCGAACGCCGAACTTCCAGAGCAGGTTGACTATCACCTTCTTGATCCCGATTACCTTCAACCTTGGAACGAGCGCTGGGGTTCCTCGGCAAACCCGCTGTTGTGGAGCCACGCCATGTTCATCCGCCTCGCCATCGCCCTCGGCGTCCCGTACGACACCGCCGAGCCGACTCCGGCTCCAGCAGCGAAAGAGAACGCTAAATGATCCGCCACAAACCATTCGGCTCCGGCCACCCCTACGTCGCCGACACCGATCAGCGCAGCCCGTCCCATCCCGTCGCCGGGGAGCCCGTCATCCTCGGCGTACGAACCTCGCCGGAACTGACCGACGTGATCTGCGAGCTTGAAGCCACTGGCAGCGACGGCACCGTCACGAAAACGACCGAAACCCTCGCGCGGGTACCGGCAGCATCCCGCGGACAGGTCATCGACGGCGGCCACCTCGCATCCGCCCAAGCCAAACTCGCCCGCTCTGCCAGCGGATGGCAGATAACCCTTGCGCCACCGGAGGCACGGACAACATACAAGTACCGCTTCACTGCCCGGACCCTGAACGGCGGGACGGAAAAGACGCGGTGGTTCAGCTACAGCGCCGCCACGTGGACTCCCGCTAGCCAAGCACTAAACATCTTTGGACCAGACCGTGTCATCTCCGACTCCGTCGAGGTCTTACACGATGGGTTCCGGCCCTTGCGTGTTCGTTTCGCTCTCCCCCTGGCCTCTAACGAACGTGTCACCGGCTTTGGAGAACGCTTTGATGCCCTCGATCACCGCGGGACCAAGCTGGACGCGGTCGTCTTCGAGCAGTACAAGAGCCAAGGAGCGAACCGGAAGACCTACCTGCCGATGCCCTTCGCCCACGTAGTCGGCGGGGACGGCTGGGGATTCCACGTTGAAACCTCCCGACGTACCTGGTACGACATCGGTGCCTCCGACGAGCACCGCTTCGTCATCGAAGCCGAAGTTGGCCCAGAATCCCTGAACGGGGACGCTCTTCTGAACCTGAGGTTCTTCGAAGGAACGCCCACGGCGGTCCTGAAGTCCTTCCTGTCCGTCGCCGGCAGTGCTAAGGAGTTGCCCGATTGGGTGTTCAAGCTCTGGGCCAGCGGTAACGAGTGGAATACCCAGGCTGAAGTCATGCGACAGATGGATCTACATAGGGAAACAGGCATTCCTGTTGGGTCCGTCGTCATCGAAGCCTGGAGCGACGAGGCTACTTTCACGGCATTCCGCGACGCAGAATACGAGCCGAATCCCGACGGTTCACCGCACCGCCTCAGCGACTTCACCTTCCCGGATCAAGGTGCCTGGCCGGATCCGAAGGCCATGGTCGATGACCTTCACGCCCAGGACATCCGGGTGGTTCTGTGGCAGATTCCTCTTATCAAAATGCGGCCGCACCCACATGGCCAAGCCCGTTTCGACGCTGAAGTTGCGGTTCGTGAAGGGCGGCTCATCCGGGAGGAGGCCCCGGACGGCAGCCTGCGTCCTTATCGAAACCGAGGATGGTGGTTCCCGCTCAGCCTGATGCCGGACCTGACCGACCCGGAGGCCGCCCGATGGTGGACGGCGAAGCGCCGCTATCTCGTCGAGGAAATCGGCATCGACGGGTTCAAGACCGACGGCGGGGAACACGCCTGGGGCGAAGAACTCCAGTATTTGAACGGAATGCGCGGAGACGAGGGAAACAACCTCTTCCCGGTCGCATACGCCAAGGCCTATGGTGACCTTCTTGAATCTGCAGGAAAGGCTCCCGTCACGTTCAGCCGCGCCGGGTTCACCGGTTCCCAGGCACACGGAGCATTCTGGGCCGGGGACGAGAATTCCACATGGGATGCATTCCGTTGGTCCCTGTTTGCCGGACTCTCCGCGTCAGCATGTGGAGTCTTGTACTGGGGCTGGGACTTCGCCGGCTTCTCTGGCGATGTGCCGAGCGCGGAACTTTACCTGCGGTCAGCCGCCGCGGCAGTCTTCGTGCCCATCATGCAGTATCACTCCGAGTTCAACCACCACCGGAAGCCATCGAGGGATCGCACTCCGTGGAACATCCAGGAAAGAACCGGGGATGAAACTGTCATCCCGGTCATCCGTGAACTCGTCGAACTGCGCGAACGCCTCATTCCCTACCTGGCTGAGCAAGCCCGCAGGGCTATCGACACCGGCGCCCCCCTCATGCGCCCGCTGTACTTCGACCACAGCAAAGACGAAGAGGTATGGAAGCACCCCTTGCAATGGATGCTCGGTGAAGACCTTCTTGTCGCTCCCGTCACCGACGAGGGAGTCCGCAGCTGGACGGCCTACCTTCCCGGCGGCGACTGGGTCGATGCTTGGTCGGGAGAAACATATGCCGGCCAGCGAACGGTTGAGGTATCCGCGCCACAGAACCGCGTTCCTGTCTTCGTGAGGGCGGAAGCCTGGGACGAGATGAAGGACATTTTCACCCCGACCGCCTAACAGGACCCCACGGTCAGCTCTTCCGCGTTGGGGAATCTTGAGGGTTCCTCAATGCGGAAGGGCTGACACTCGGCGGGATCTGCCCCCGGACACCCAACTCGAAGGAAGTCCTCGGTCTGGCGCTTTCCGGGGTCCGGCGCGAAAGCGTGGAGATCTTCACCAAGGTGTATTTCCCCGCGGGCCAGGGAAAGAACGATCGCGGCCTCTCCCGCGCCTTCCAATTCCCGCGCCACCGACCAAAACGGAGGCAAAGACACAATGGCTAGGTGGCTGGGCGATGACGTTCTCACCAGGGTCCAGCGCCTTCGCCCCTGGCAGCAGGCGCAGGAATTCCGCTAGGCACCCTCGCCCTGGCATGGGTGCTTCAAAACCCGAACGTATCCACCGCCATCATCGGTGCATCCAAACCGGAGCAGATCAAGGAAAACGCGAAGGCCGCCGGGCTGACGCCGGAGGACGCACTCCTGAAGGAGATCGATGAAATCCTCGAGCCCGTCATTGAACGTGACCCCTGCAAGGTCGATCGCTGCCACAGCAGGCCTTAAGGACCATTAGCGGCAGCAGCGATAACAAGCTGCCGCCCCTAAACAGATCAAAGAATCGGAACAATATGCCTATAAACATGACAGGTGCCAGCCATTTCATCGGCGTTGACATCGGTGGCACCGGCGTCAAGGGCGGGATCGTCAACCTCGAAAAGGGCGAGATCCTGGGGAGCTGCGTTCGTCTAGCCACGCCCCAACCGGCTGATCCAGAATCCGTCGGCGATGTTGTTCGGCAGCTCGTGGACGAACTCACCGCAGGAAGCGAAGAAGGACGTGATTCAACCGTGGGCGTAACCTTTCCGGGCATCGTCCAGCACGGCACGTCCCGATCAGCGGCAAACATGGACAGGACCTTCATCGATTTCGACATCGGCACTCATTTCTCCGATCGGATTCGGCGGAGAGTCACCGTCCTGAACGACGCCGACGCCGCAGGACTCGCGGAAGCCCGCTATGGTGCCGGCAAGGGAACGCACGGCACGGTTTTGGTCATTACCCTGGGCACCGGGATCGGATCAGCCCTGATTTTCGACGGAAACGTCGTGCCCAATGTCGAGCTCGGTCACATATCCATCGATGGTCACGACGCTGAAACCAGGGCATCCGCCGTCGCCCGTGAACGTGACGGATTGGGCTGGCAAGAATACAGCGTCCGCTTGCAACGTTACCTTTCTGAACTTGAGTTCATGTTCTCGCCCGAACTCATCATTGTGGGCGGAGGCATCTCCCAAAGAGCCGACGAATACCTGCCTCACCTCAATCTGAGGACCCCCGTCGCTCCCGCGAAGCTGAGGAACGAGGCTGGCATCGTAGGCGCCGCTATCCAGGCTGCGTCAGTCACATGGGACCGGACTGCCCATTACGGGCTATCGACGTCAGTGGCTTCGGTGTAGCCAGCCCTAACCCGTCCGCTCAACCGCCGAAAGGATGGCTTTCCCGAGTTCAATCGGCTTGGTGAACTGGGGCCAGTGTCCGGTGGGCAGATCCATGAATTCGACGTCGTTGATGCGCGCGAGTTCGGCCACGAAGGGATGGCCCGATTCGATCCATTCGCCGAGCAGGCTGGACGGGAATTCGCACGCAATGATGGTGGCCGGGACGTCGTAGCGGCGAACATCGTGCAAGCGCTGTTTGTCTGTGGTCACGTTCTTTGGTTCCGGGATGGCGCGTGCGCGGAAGGCAGCCCGCAGCTCGTCATTGAGGTCCACGAGGTCCTCATTTTCGAAAAGCTCCCACGGTGGCAAGGGCACGGCATCACCCTCAACAGGCAGTTCGTCGTTGATGACGCCGCCCTCTCCGAGCGGGCCGCTGTCCACGTAAACCGCCCGGACCACGCGGTCCGGGCGGGCGTCGACGGCGCCGTGGATGATGGCACCTCCACCGGAGTGGCCGACCAGTACAACGGGATTGCCAACGGCATCGACGGCCGCCACTACTGCGTCGATGTGATCCCTGAGGCCGATGCCGGACCTCGGGGCGTCAACGGCCTCCAGCCCAGGCAGTGTGAGCGGGTGGACCGTATGCCCCGCAGCAACGAGCGGCGGCGTGACCTCAGACCACGAAGAAGCGTCCAACCAGAATCCGGGAACCATGATGATGTCCATGCCGGTACCCTACGACGGGCCACCGACAGAATGAACCCTTCCGCAGCTCCGGCACGTCACCCTCCCCAACGGCTCACACTCCCGCGGTCCGTCCCGATCGAAGGAGGGGCGCGAAGAACGCGGCGAGTTCCGCCGTCGCGGTCAGCGGCAGGACGTTCGCGACGTATTGGTCGGGCCGCGCCACGACGACGACGCCGCCGCGGTCCAGGCCGCGCAGCTCGAAGATGTCCGCCGCCGGGTCCGTGGCGTAGACCTTCTCGAGGTCCGTGAGCTTGAAGGGTCCGACCTGCGGTTTGAATGCCTCCGGCACGGCCCCGATGTCCACGTTCGTGTGCTCCTGCTGGTAGATCACCTTCACGTCGAACCATGCGTCCCGGTCGGCGCCCGACGGCGTTGCGGCCAGCGGCGAGTCCGGCGAGTTCGCGATCCACTCGGCAAAGTCGACGACGGGCGACGTTCCCCCTTGTTCAGTCCCGGCCTTGCTTGTATCCGCGAAGACGTAGATGCGCCACCGTCCGTCGGCCTTGGCCTGGTGGCCGAGTTGTAG
>NZ_JBFRGF010000024.1:0-78863 GCF_052115205.1 Arthrobacter sp. 2RAF6
TGGGGATGTCGGAGGTGATGGTCCACTGCACGTTGTCGCCGAGCTTGAGGACGGAGGCATCGTTGACGGTCTTCGTCGCGGTCGTGACCGCGTTCTTGGGATAGACATTCACGTCATACAGCCAGCCGTTCCCGCCGGCCGGGTCCGTCATGGGAAGCGTGACCAGGAACGGGGCCGAAGGAGTCACACCCGCCGGGTAGCCGGTCTCCGTCACCAGGTACAGGCCCAGGGGAAGGTTCCCCAGGGTCGCCGTCCCGGCCGCGCCGGTCGTGGTGGTCGTGCCGGGGCTGGCCGCCTGCGCCGCGGCCTGGGCCGGCGTCAGGGCTGCCGCGGCGGTCCAGCCCGCATTGGTCGTCAGGTCGATGTTGTTCACCTTCTGCACCGTGAACGTCACCCCTGCCATCGGCGTCAGTCCCTGCAACTGGGCCGCGCTCAGAGCCGTTCCGTCATGGGGCAGGTTGGTCGGCGCGGCCGGCTTCTCATACTTATGGATCGTGAGCGAACCCATCCGCGGAACAGGGTTCGTGATGCCGGTTCCGGAATCAACCACCCTGGCCGTCTCCTGCGGAGCAGGAACCGCTTCGGGCACGGCTGGCGCGGGCGCCAGAGGCCGCGGCTCGGCCAGGGCGGGAGGGCCCGACGTCGGCGCCGGGCTTGGCGCGGGCGCCGTGGGGGTGCGTTCCGGCGCGGACTGCTGGGCTGACGGCACGCTGCTCGGAACATTGGCTTCAGCGATTGGCGCCGGGCTGGTCTGACCAAGCCACATGAGGATGCCTACAATCGCGACGCCTCCCAGGACCAGCGCGGCGACCGCGATCTTCCAGAATCCCCCTACCGACCGCAGTCCGGCTGCAGCCGGTTCGGCCCCTCCCTGAAGGAACGGCTCCTGAAGTAACGGCCCCGAAAGGAACGGCTCCGGGAGGAGAACCCCTCCGGGAAGAAGCGACTCCAGCATTACGGTTCCGGGGAGGAATCCGGCGGTCACTGCCGGTGTGAAGACCACCCCGACCACCAAGGGGAAGACGAGCGCCCTCATGCCTGCCTGGACATCGTTGAGTTCCACCAGCACAGCCGTGCACTTCGGACACTCCTCCAAGTGGGCCTTGACCTTCTCGTATGACGCACGTTTCAGGCCGCCTCGGGCGTACTTTCCCAGCTGGCTCGAAAATTCAGCGCATGAGTCGTCACTGGCCACCTTGATGTGGTTCTGCAAGTAGGCCTGCCGGAGCCCCTCACGCGCCCGTATCACGAGCGAGGAGACGCCGTTGGGGCTCAATCCGATGAAGGGTGCGGCTGCGGCGGGTTTCAGGCCTTCGATGTCCACGTGCCAGAGGGCAGCCTGCCAACGTTCGGGAAGCGATTTGAACGCCTTCGCCATGGTGGTGGACTCAAAGGCGTCCAGAACGGTGTCCGCATCGAGGACAGCGGTATCCAAGTCGTCAACGTCGCCGACGACCTGAGTGCGCCTGGCCTTCCGGTTCCGGTCGTAGGCAATTCGCCGCACGGCAGTCAGAAGATAGGAGCGGAAGAACTGGTCCGGTCCCTTTCCCTCAGTGAGGGCTTGGAAAATCGAAGCAAACGCCTCGGACACGACGTCGTCGGCGTCGCTGACATTGTCCGTCTGGGCGCGGGCGACAAACTTGGCCGCTGCCAAATGTCGCTCGAACAGCACATCGAAAGCGGAAGAATCGCCGTCACGCACCATGTCCATGATTTGAGGGTCGCTGTGCCCGACGGCCATCGACGCGTCCCCACCATTCGAACCGTCCTTTGAAACCTGCCCCATAGCAACCCAGTGTGACAGCCGAAATTGCATGTGACTTGAATCTTACGCAAGGACAGGTTCTCAAACGGAGCGAGTTTCACCCTCGGCAACACGATTCCGCCCCGAACCACACTCAACTGGCATGAGCCGACTCCGCCGCCCACCACAAGCAACCGCAGTCGCGCGGGGAGTTCCGGCACGGAGGCGAGCTTGTCAGCGCCATGGAGGTCACCGGCATGTCCCGCGGCCGGGCAATCCGCGACGAACACGACGCCATTGTCGCCCTCAAACAATAGATCCCAGGCAAAACTGCGTCACGATCCCGCCGCTGCGCCCACTTATCAGTGACAGGACCAATCAATGAACGCCAGCCGACGGGAAATTCAGATGATTCAACGCACGCCGCGAGCCCGCGACGGAAGTTCCGGGGTGTTCTATGTGACCCTTGATTGCAGGGACGGGGTTCACGCGGCGTGCACTGTATGCCATTGCCTTTGCCATGCACACAGGCACGCGCCCGGTGTGCTGCGGCAGCACAGCGCGGGGTCTGACTACTCGTTGTCCGGCTCCCCCACCGGCGGTTCCGGCGGCCAATCAACGTCGAGATCGTAGCCCTCATGCTTGCGCAGATAGGCGGCGATGAACGGGCAATGCGGAATGATCCGCTTGCCCGAGGCCAGCACGTCGTCCAAGGCAAAGTGCGCCAGGACCTTGGCCAGCCCGCGGCCTTTGAACTGGGGGCGTGTCTCGGTGTGGAGGAAGTCGATGTGGCCGGGTTTGTCCATAAACTGCGAGATCACGGCTACTTCACCGTCAACCAGAAGCTCGTAGCGGTGGAATTTGTCGTTCCTGAGCGTTGTGACGTCCGGGCTGAACGACTCTGCGGTTGAATCCGTGAACTCAGTCATGAGTCGAGATTCGCACGTAAACCGGGCTCTGGCAATGGCACCGCAGGGGCATCTGAAACCGCGACGGAAAGGACTCGGGCCGGCACCCGTCCCAGCAGCAACACTCCCAGCGCGAAGCATGCCGCGCCCCCACCGAGAAGGGTCAGCGTGAGTCCGTTGAAGGCGGCGTCCACCACCGGAATGAAGACCACGACGCCGGCGGTCACCACCGCGACGTGCGTCCTGCCGCGCGCGTGGCTGGCCGCCGTCGGGCGCTCCTCAAGCCTGCCGCACAGCAGCAGGACCGGGAGTAGAAGCACGAGGACGCCCAGCAGAACCAGCGGGCGGGCCCACCACCATCCGGCGGTACCGGCCTCTGGCTTGGGGAAGTCAGTGAGCAGAAGCACCCCGGACATGGCTGCGAGCAGGGGCAAATGCCACAAATAGACCGTCATGGACCGCCGGCCCGCCACGGCCACCACCCAACGGATCCAGCGCACGCCAGCCACCCAGGCAAGGGCGGGGCGCAGCAATTGGAGGGTTGCCGCCTGGGAGAGTCCCAGTAGCAGCATGCAGAAGTTTGGCGGATTCAGGTCCACGATCATGTTTCCTGAGTAGACCCCGATTCCTGTCACGAACCCCAGCAGCAGGTTGCTACCGACGATCAACCCCGCGAACCAGCCCCGGCTGCGTCCAGCGAAGATGCCGTCGGCGATGAAGAAACCGAATTGCTGGACCGCGCACCACACAAAGAGCATGTTGACGAAGGCGAGCATCGGAAACGCCCCGCGCAGGGAGTCCAGGGTGATCACGGCGGCCACGAGCCCGCCGAGGGTCAACCACGGGGAATGTCCGTGCAGCCGGGCCAGCAGGGGGACGCTCAATTGAGTAGCGAGGTACGCGGCCAGGAACCACAAGGGCATGCCCGCGCCCGTCACGATGAGCTGGACCACTTCCGGGTCGACGCCAAGTAGCCGTGCGACCCACAACCCCACGAACATCGAGGCCAGCAATGCAGTTGCCGGACGGATGAGGCGCAAGAGCCGCAGTTGCGCATAGTCGACGCCGGAGCCGCCGCGCGCACACAAGCGACGCCACGATTCCAGACCCGTGATGCCGCCAAGGACGAAGAACAGCGGCATCACTTGGAACACCCACAAGACGGGTTCGAACCAGTGCTGCTCCATGAGGGTGTTTTCGGTGGTGACGGTGCCATCCGGGTGCAGGACCGGGCTGACCATCATGCAGTGCGAGAGCACCACCAGGATGAGGCAGAAGAACCGGGCGAGATCGATCACGGGATCACGTGAGCGGCCAAATGCGGCCATGCCCGCCGACGTCTTTTGTTGCCTCGAGAATCCCATTGCGCTCCCTCGCGAACTGCTGAGACCATTGTCCGCCCGCTCGACGGCGGGAACCATAGCGGGCGACGGCGTGAATTCGCGGGTGCGGTTCCACAGCTGCGTTCCGGAACGCAGCTGTGGAACCGCACCCACGGTCGCGGCGTTTAGCGAAACAGCCGTTCCCGTTGCCGCGGATCCCTGGCCACCGCGCACGCCGCCAGGGCCAGGCCGAAGGCCCCGTCCAGGACCGCCCGGTCCGCGGAGGCGGAGGAGCCGTGGGCAGCAAACTCGGCGGTGTGGTGGGCGGCCCCGCCCACGTCGTAGCCGAGCAACGGATGGATGCTTGGGACCAATTGCGAGACGTTGCCCATATCCGTGGAAGCCACTGGATCTTCGTTGAACGCAACAGCCCTCCCTCGGGCCGACATCGCTTTCCGGTAGGCTTCGGAAAGGTACCGGTCCTGCCTGAGTTCGGCGTAGGCATTGCCCGTGGGCGTGACCTTGAGGGCGCTTCCGCTGGCAAGTGCGCCTGCCTCCAGGCAACGCCGCACGCGTTCCTCGATGATTCGCAGATTCTTAATGCTGGGTGAACGCATTTCCACGCTCGCCCGGGCCCGCTCCGGTATGACGTTGACGGCGCTCCCGCCTTCCGTCACGATCAACGAAACAACCGAGCCGGACGGAAGTTGCTGCCGTGCCAAGGCAATGGCCGTCTGTGCAATCACGAGCGCATCGAGGGCATTGACCCCCTCGGACGGAGCGGCCGCGGCATGCGCGGGGCGCCCTTCATAGAGCACGTCCCACATACCCATAGCCAGGGACGAGCCGCCGATGACGTCCTCGGCGCCGGCATGGGCCATCATCGCCAGGGATACGTCGTCGAAAAAGCCCTCGCCGATGAGATCGACCTTGCCGCCGCTCGTCTCTTCCGCCGGAGTGCCGAGGACCTTGACAGTGATCCCGAGCTCGTCGGCGACGGAGGCGAGCGCGAGTGCCGCCCCCACAGCGCAGGCGGCGTTCACGTTGTGCCCGCAGGCATGCCCGATGGTCGGCAACGCGTCGTACTCAACGCATAGGGCGACCACCAGCTCACCCGTCCCGAACCTCGCGCTAAAGGAAGCAGGGAGCAGCGGCTGCGGTCCGTCAAAGCTGAAGCCCGCGCTCCGGAGAAGCCGGCTAACCCGCTTGGCGGCCCGGAACTCCTGTCCGCTGAGCTCGGGATCGGCGTGGATCGCGTGGCTCAGGCCAAGGACTTCCGGCTTCCACCTTTCCAGCGCGGCGGAGACGGAGCGCTCGACGGCGGCAGGCGAGGTCGTCGCGGGCGTTGCGGTTTCCGGGGACCCGGCTTTCATGGCGGCGGCTTTCATGCGGCTGTCACCGCGGCTTGGCGCTTCGGGTAACGGGCGGCGGCTGCCGCAGCTATCAGGGCCGCGACGGCCAGCGCAATCCAGATCGACAGGAGGCCACCCTCGCTGATGTGCCCGGACTGGACTGAAGACGAGGAGATGAGCTTCACGACGGCGGCACCCACCGCAATGCCCACGGAAAGCGCCAGTTCGTTGAGGCCGGCCGCCGTCGAGGTTTCCTCGAGCGGAACGCCCTCGACGGACAGTGCCCGGGTTCCTGCCTGGTACATGCCAAGGCTCAGGTTAAACATGGCGAAACCGGCGCAGTAGCCGGCCAGGGAGCCGTGCGCAACTGCCATGACCAGGAAGCCGCCCGCCAGCAGGAGACCGGCAAAAACCAAGGTGGCACGTTCGCCGAAGAGGCTGAGCGCCTTTGAGGTCAAAAGGGAAGAGAGCAGAGAGAGCACCGATGCCACCGCCAGAACGATGGCGATCATGAGGGGACTCAGCGCGAAGCCGTAGCCGGTCTTGTCCGGATTTGAATACAGGAAGATCCCGTTGGTGCCGAAGTAGCTGATGGAGGCAAAACCGAAGAAGAAGGTGGCCAGCGAGACCGTCCGGATGCGCGGGATGGCAAGCATCCGCAGGTCCATGAAGCGCTTCCCGTTGACGTTGCGGGAGTCCAGGACCACCCAGTAGGCCAACAGCGCGAGCCCGATGATTCCGGATCCGAGGGTCTTGGCATCCAGCCAACCCCAGTCCGGGCCCATCGAAAGAGCCACCACGAAGCCGATCAGTCCGAGGGAACATGCCAGGAGCGGCACCAAGGCGAGTCCTTCGCGGGTGGGGGTCCCGGCGTCGGGCAGGACGAAGGAACAAAGCAGCCCCACAACCGCGAACGGCACCGCTACCCAGAAACCGAGGGTGGGATCGTCGACGCCGATGATCCCGGCAAGCAGGCCGCCTGCGCCAACCATGATCATGAGCATGCCGATCATCACGCTGACTCCGGTGCGGGTCTGCGCCGGGCTGCTCACCCGCAGGATGCCCATCATCAGCGGGATGAAGCCGACCACGCACGTGAGCATGACGACGCCGATTGTCACCGTCCACAGCGACGGCCAGAACGCCATCATGAGCACGCCGGCCGCGACTACCGCCGTCGACCAGCGGAGTACGAGCCTGTAGCCATAGCTGTCGCCGAGCCGCGAGATGATCGGCGTGAGCACGGCAAAGCTCACGTTTGAGATCAGGAAGATGCCGTTGATGGTGGGGTCATCGATCGAGAAGTTCGGCCCCAAGGCGGGGAGGATGGGGTTCAGGTAACCCTGGGTGACTCCACTGAGCGATTCGATCAGGGCCATCGCCACGATCATTCCAGTGATGGTCCGGCGAGCGATGGCCGCCGTCGCTGGAGGTGCTGTCTTGCTTGCCATGTGCTTCCTTGAGTGTTGGGGGCGTCGTTGCCTGGGTCTTCGGATGCGAGCGGGTGATGCGAGTCACAACGTTAGATCCGCCGTCTACACTGGCTAGGAATTTGTTTGAAACCATCTGAGAATCGTAAATTTTGAAGGAATCATCCATGATCTCCGAAATTGATCTTGAAATCGTCAATGCCCTGCAGATCAATCCACGTGCCGATTGGAGCCGCGTCGGGGATGTCCTGGGCTTGTCCGGGCCTACTGTCGCGCGCCGCTGGAACTCCCTTGATGAGCACGGACTGGCTTGGATCACCCCGGCTCCGGGTCCGCGCTATCTGAGTGCTGGCTGGTCGGCGTTCATCAGCCTTTCTTCACTTCCAAGCGAGAACGAAGCCCTGGTTCAAAAGCTGTGCGCGGAGCCGGCATTCGGCACCGTTTCGCTGGTGTCCGGCTCGCACGACCTCTTCGTGGACTGCTTCGCCTCAAGCCACGAAGAGCTCATGGACATCGTCACCGGCTCCTTTGCAGGCCTCCCCGGAGTGACTCACCGGGAGGTCGTTTTCGTCACCAAGCTGTATCGGCAGGCTTCCGACTGGCGCAGCGGCACCCTTGAACCGGCGAGGGCCCGGCTCATGTCGGCAGATCCCCTGCCCGCCCCGGCCGCCTACGCTCCCGACCGGCTGGATGCATCCCTCCTGGAGGAACTGGCCAAGGACGGGCGGGCCAGTTGGGCGGACCTGGGAGCCGCCTGCGGCGTCTCTCCCCAAACGGCACGACGGCGGGTGGAGCGGTTCCTCGCGTCCGGATACATGACGCTGCGGTGCGATACGTCCGTTTCCGCCCAACAAGGACTGAGGGAAGTGAGCCTGATCCTCAACGTGCCCGCCCACCATGTTGACGCCGTCGGGCGCTACTTCGCTGCCCTGCCGAACTGCAGGCTCAGCGCCCAGGTTCTGGGCGCCCAGAACCTCCTCGTGACACTTTGGGTCCGCGACTACTTGGAGGTCCAGGGCCACGAGCGCGAACTGGCGGAGCGCGCGCCAGGGAGCGCCGTGATCTCCCGGCAAGCCGTGGTCCGGAATTACAAACGCCTCGGGCACGTGTTGGACGAGTCCGGATGCAGCCGCAGCGTTGTCCCGTTGCCGCTGTGGCGTGAAGGGTAGCTGCCCGACCCGTCCCCAACGCTCGCTCACCTATGCCGCCAAATCCCCCAACGCTCGCTCACCTATGCCGCCAAATCCCCCAACGCTCGCTCACCTATGACCGGAAGAGCCGCGCCCATCTGGAAACCCAGACGGCAACCCGAACATTTGCCGTACACCGCGACGGCCCGCGGCGTTTAGTAGAGAGTGCTATCAATCCATGACAAAGGAGTCATCGTGGCACGCGCCGATTTCGCGACAGTGCAGTCAGCCCCATTTCCTCTCGCTCCAGCCGCCCTCGCCGGCGGCGCATCGCTTGGCCTCGGTTTGGCGGCGCGGCCAAACGCCGACGACGATTCAGCGGCCGGCGGCGAAGTACCCAGCAGTGCCTGGCGGGTGCGCGCCGACACCTGGGAGTTCCTTGGCTACGCCGTCAAACAGCTTTCCGCCGCCACATCGCGTTCCGGGGGTGGTCGAGCGCCGCGGGAATTGCCGCGGGATGTCCGAAGGCTGTTGCCGCTGCTGGAATCCCTCGAAATGTATTGGGCGTCTCCGGGGCAGCAATATGTCATGGAATTGCGGCGAATCCTGGAGGCCGGGGACTACCTTGAGGCGCTAAGCCTCATCGAACCGGTCGCGCGACGCGTTGCCGGCCACAACCAACACGCCCAGGAACGCTCGCCGGACCCGGAACGCGAAGCGGACCGGGTTGAAGAACCCACCGAATCGCGCAAGCGATTCGAGGTCCTCGTGATCGATGACGTCTCCAGCGCCGACCGTGAAGCCCTTCAAACAGAACTGTTCAGCCAGCGCCGCCCCGCCGACGCCTTCAACTACGAGCTCGTGTTCGTGCCGAGCTTCGAGGACGCCGTCGTGGCAATCCTGCTCAACCCCGACATCCAGGCGTGTGTGTTGCGGCCGGGATTCGTCCCCAAGAGCAAGCAGGGCCTGAGCCGGGATGTGCGCAGCTTCCTGGATCGGTTCTAGGCGAAGTCGCTCCCCGAGCGCCCCTTGGACCGCATTCTGAGCTTGGCCGAGAAACTGGGCGAACTCCGCCCCGAACTTGATCTCTACCTTGTGGCGGGAGTAGGAATCGAAGAACTCGCCGGTTCCTTGACCCGCCGATTCCGCCGGATATTCCGCCGCCAGGACGGACTGGAACTCCACTTGTCCTTGCTGGCCGGCATCGCGGAACGATACGAAGCGCCGTTCTTCCACGCTGTCCAGCAATACAGCCGCAAGCCCGCCGGTGTTTTCCATGCCCTGCCGGTGTCCAGGGGCGGATCGGTCATCCATTCCAAGTGGATCAACGATCTCGGCGAGTTCTACGGTCTCAACCTGCTTCTGGCAGAAACTTCCGCCACGTCCGGCGGACTCGACTCGCTCTTGGATCCGCATGGCTCCCTCAAACAGGCCCAGAAGCTGGCGGCCCGGGCATTTGGTGCCCAAAAATCGCTCTTCGTCACCAACGGAACGTCAACGGCCAACAAGATCGTGCACCAATCGATCCTGGCTCCCGGCGATGTGGTCCTGGTCGACCGGAACTGCCATAAATCGCACCACTACGCCCTCATGCTGGCCGGCGCGCAGGTCTCATATTTGGATGCGTACCCGTTGAACGATTTCTCCTTCTATGGCGCGGTTCCCTTGGAAAGCATCAAGCGGATGCTCCTGGATTACCGCCGGGCAGGCAGGCTCCACGAGGTCAAGATGCTGGCCCTCACCAACTGCACATTCGACGGCATTGTGTACGACGTCGAACGAGTGATGGAGGAGTGCCTCGCCATCAAACCGGACCTGGTGTTCCTCTGGGACGAGGCGTGGTTCGCGTTCGCAGGCTTCCACCACATCTACCGCCGTCGCACGGCCATGGCTTCGGCCCGGTCGCTTGAAAGATCGTTCGCGGATCCGGCCTACGCCCGGCGCCACGCCCAGCAATTGCGCGAGCTTGGGGCGGCTGACGTCGCTCCGGCAGGGGTCCATGATCCACATCCATGACCAGGACTTCGGACAGTTGAACGAGGAGAGCCTCCGGGAGGCATACATGACGCACACCTCCACCTCGCCCAACTACCAGATCCTGGCTTCCTTGGACATGGGACGGCGGCAGGTCGAGTTCGAAGGCTACGAGCTCGTGCAACGGCAGGCAGATCTCGCGGTCAGCATCGCCCACGCGGTGGCGAGGCATCCCTTGCTGAGGAAGTACTTCCGCGTCCTCGGCACCCGGGACCTTATTCCTGAGCAGTACCGCGAAACCAGCCGGCAAATGCCGCTCCGCGACGGGTTGGCAGCCATGTCAGAGGCTTGGGAGCGTGACGAATTCGTTGTTGATCCGAGCCGTTTGACCCTGCACATCGGCCTCACCGGCGTGGACGGCGATACCTTCAAGCACGACTACCTGATGGACAAGTACGGGATCCAGGTCAACAAGACATCAAGGAACAGCGTTCTCTTCATGACCAACATCGGCACCTCGCGGAGTGCCGTCGCCTACCTCGTCGAGGTCCTGGTCAAGCTTGCCGAGACCTTCGAAGACGAGCAATCCGGCCTGAGCGGCCTGGGGCAGCGGGCCCGCCGTGCACGTGTCGCGGCGCTGACCAGCACGCCGCCACCCTTGCCGGACTTCAGTCGCTTCGCCGAACGATTCCGGGTAGATGCGCAGACGCCGGACGGCAACATGCGGGACGCCTATTTTGAGAGCTACAAAGCCGGATCCTGCGAGTATTTCAGCGCGGCCGAACTTGCACGGAGGGTGGCCGCGGGAGAGGAAATGGTGTCCGCCTCCTTCGTCACCCCCTATCCGCCCGGATTCCCTGTCTTGGTTCCCGGGCAGGTGATCACGGAGGAGATCCTGGCCTTCATGTCGGCATTGGATACGCGGGAGATCCATGGATTCAACCCTGAATTGGGGTTCAGGGTGTTGACGGGTGAGCTAGCGTCACCCCAAAAACCCGCATAAGTGAGCTAGCGACCGGCTTGGAGGGCACATACGTGAGCGAGGATCCGCTTAGCCGAGCGCCACGGCCAGGATGCCGAGCACGACGGCGAGTAGCGGCGTCGTGCCCTGAAGAACCGCGGCGCGGAGGTACTTTTTGCCGCTCAAGGCAAGCACGATTGCCGCCAGCAGCATGGAGCCGCACGAACTGAAGACGAGGGTCCAGCCCACTTGCGGATGACCAACCGCGACAACGATGATCCCGGCGAGCGCCCCGATGGCGAGGAAGAGGTTGTAGAAACCCTGGTTGTACGCGAGGGGCTTGGTGGTTTCGGCATCGGACTGGGAAGCGACGCTGAACCGCTTCCACGTGGCCGGACGGGTCCAGGTGATGGACTCCAAGCTGAAGATGTAGACGTGCAACAAGCCGGCAACGAGGGCGAAAATCAGGGAGGCCAGGATCATGTGCTGATCCTAGCCTCCCAACGTCGCGGCCGCCCCGCGAGCCGCGCCTAGCTACTGAGCGTGTCCAGCGTTGCTCCGGCGAACGTCGAGGCGGAGGCACTCCAGCGGCCCAGCAGGCCCTGGAGGTTCTCGCCGTCGGCCCGGTGCATAGTGGTCTCGGCTTCGAGCGTGGCGAGGATTCCGGTGCGGGGCTCGGTGTTGAAGTTCACGCATCAGTGGGCCAAACCTCCCACCAGGATCCAGGCGACATAGCTGAGCAGGAAGCCGGCGACGCCCAGGATGGTCGTAAGCACGGTCCAGGTCTTGAGCCCGTCGGACACCGTGAGGCCGTAGTAGCGCACCACCACCCAGAAACCGGCGTCGGTCACGTGGGACAGGCCCAGTCCGCCGAAGCCGATCGCGATCACGATGACGGCAATCTGCGCCGGGGTGTAGCCGCCTTGCGCCACGGCAGCCGAGAGGAGCCCGGTGGTGGTGACGATGGCAACCGTCGCCGAACCCTGCGCGGCACGCAATGCCAGGGAGATGATGAAGCCGAGCAGGATGATCGGAACGCCCAGGGAGTCCAGCGTCTGCGACAGGGCCGCGCCGATGCCCGAGACCTGCAGGACGCCGCCGAACACGCCGCCGGCAGCCACAACCATGAGGATGGATGCGATGGGAGGCAACGCGCCTTCGAAGATCTCGCTGGTTTCCTTGAGCGACCACTGGCGGCGCACTGCCAGCAGGAAGAAAGCAAGCGCAACGGCCACTAGCAGGGCGAAGAACGGGTTGCCCACGAAAGAGGCGACGCCGTACCAGTAGTCCTTCTTGTTGATCAGGAGGGTACCGGCCGTGCCAAGCAGGATCTGGACGATCGGAGCGGCGATGAGGAACATGATCAGGCCCGGACGCGGCGGGGCGACCGCGCTGGCACCGGGACCGTCGTGGCCCACGCGCACCAGGGAATCGGAGCCGAATTCTTCAATCTGGTCACGGACGCCCGGAAGCAGTTCGTAGTCCTTGCGGTTCATGATGCTGGCGACCCAGTAGGACAGGAAGCCCAGGGGCACGCAGATGATCAGCGAAATCATCGCGATGAGTCCGATGTCGGCACCCATGACGCCCGCCCCGGCAACGATGCCCGGGTGCGGGGGAACGGCGACGTGGATGGAGAGCATGATGCCGGCCATGGGAAGGCCGAACTTGATGGGGTGCAGCTTGGCGATCTTCGCGAAGGCGTAAACAATCGGCACCAGCACGATAATGCCCACTTCGAAGAACACCGGAATGGCAACGAGGAAGCCGACGGCAGTGAGTGCCACGGCGACTCGCTTGGCACCGAGCTTCGCGGTGAAGTGGTTGGCCAGCGATTGCACGCCTCCAGACACCTCGATCATGCGGCCCAATACGGCGCCGAGGGCAATCAGCAATGCGACTTTGCCCATGGTTCCGCCCACGCCGTTGGCCACAACGGTGAAGACGTCTGCCAAGGGGATCTGAGCGGCGACGGCCACAAGGATGCTCACGGCCAGCAACGCCACGAAGGCCTGGATCTTGAAGCGGATGATCATCAGCAACAGCAATGCGACGCCCGCGACGGCGATGGTCAGCAGCAGCGGGGTCCCAAGCTCCACGGCCGGCTTGATGGCAGGGGCATCAGCTGCCCGGACCGCCAAGGAATTGATGAGGGGATTCATCGGGGGTTGTCTCCTTTGACAGAGCCAGCCTTTACTCGAGGCCGGCATGAAGGGCGACGACGGCGGAGGGGGGACCGCCGTCGTCGCACGTTGTGCGAGGGGTTAGATCGTGCGCCTGGTGGGCGCGACGACCTTGATGACGGCGGAGTCGTCGGCGGCGGCGAGGCCCTGGGCCTGCCCGAGGAGGTAGAGCTGTTCGGCAGCGGCGGCAACGGGTGCTGCCAGGCCTGCGGCGCGGGTGGCCTTGCCGACGATGCCCATGTCCTTCACGAAGATGTCCAGGCGGCTGAGGACCTCGGCGCCTTCCGCGTCGTAAGCCTCGAGGATGCGGGGGCCGCGGTTGGACAGCATGAACGAGCCGGCGGCACCTGCCTCCAGGGCGGCGAGGGTCTTGGCCTGGTCCAGTCCGAGGGCGTCCGCGAGTGCCATGGCCTCGGCGGCAGCGGCGATGTGCACGCCGCAGAGGAGCTGGTTAACGGTCTTCAGCGCCTGGCCGTCACCGGGCTTGTCGCCCACGATGCTCAACGTGGAGGCCAGCAGTTCCAGCGCCGGCCGGGCCTTTGCCTGGGCGGCCGGCGTCGCGCCCACCACGATCAGGAGGTCGCCTTCGCCGGCACGCTTGGGGCCGCCGGAGAGCGGCGCGTCTACGAGCTCGACGTCGTACTCGGCCAGGCGGGCCACGGTGGCGGGAATTGCTTCGGTACCGACTGTGCTGCCGAGGATCACGACGGCGCCCGGCTTGAGCATGGGGGCGACGCCGTTCTCGCCGAAGAGGACGTCATCGAGCTGTTCGCCGTTGCGCACGGCAAGGAGCAGGGCGTCTGCGCCTTCGGAGGCCTCACGCGCTGAGGCGAAGGTGCGGATCCCGGCGTCGGCGGCGAGCTGCAGGCGCGGTTCGGCGATGTCGAAGCCGTGGACGGTGAGCTGGGTTGCCAGGCGGGTGGCCATCGGCAGGCCCATGGCGCCGAGTCCCAGGACGGCGACGGTGTAATTGCTGGTCATGGTGTTCTCCATCGAATTTGGGGTCGGCTAGAAAGTGTTGCTGAGCTTGCGCGTGACTTGCGCCAGGGATTCGTCGTCGCCCACGTTGCCGGCGAAGACGATGTACGGGATGCCTTTCGCAGGTCCGTCCACCGGTTCCCACAGTGAGACGATGCCGGGCAGCATCGGGCCGCGGACAATCGCGTGGCGGATTTCCAGGCCGTGCGCGGCCACGTCCGAGGACGTGATGCCGCCCTTGGCGATGACGAAGCGCGGCGGGAAGGTCTTGAGCGTCCGGTTCACCACCGCGACGACGGCGGCGGAGACGGTGCGGGCGATCTTCAGGCTCGCTGCGGCGTCGTCGGTCTTGATGAGCAGGCGGCTCGTGTGGACGATGACGTCGCCGTTGCGAAGGGCGTCGACGACGGCGGCGACCGTTTCGTCGAGGTAGGCTTCAGCGCCGCTAGCCTCGGCGTCGGGAGCAACGAGCTTTTCAACGTCGATCTCGATGATGCGGGCGGCGCTGTGCTGGGCCGTCAGGACGTTGAGTTGGCGCGTGGTGAGGCCGACATGCGAGCCAACAACGATCAGGCCACCGGCTGTAGAAGGGGTGTTGCCTTCGTAGGCTTCCTCTCCGCTGAGCGCCTCGCGGATTTCCTGGCCGATCCGGCCGCGGACGAAGGGCGGGCCCACCCGGTAGAGCAGCTTCTTGCCGCGGCGTTCGGCTTCTTCCAGGCCGAGGGCCAGTGCGCGGAGGTCGTTCTCGGTGACGATGTCCGCGACGATGGGCGTGGAGTTCGTGGCGGGTTCGATCGCGTCGGCGATGGTCTTGGCCGAGAGTTCGGGATCTCCGGCGGATCCGTTCGCGGCAGCCGCGCCCGCGCGGATGATGTTCAGGTCGAGGACGATCACGTCGCTGGTCGGGAAGCGGCCCTGCGACTTTTCCTCCACATATTTGGCCAGCTCGGAATTGGCGAAGCCGAAGCTCGCATCCTTGGCGAATTCGGTCTCGGCAATCGGGGTGAGCTTGCCGGCGTCGTCCCCGGTACCGCGCATGTAGTGCACGCCGCCAATGGTGATGCGCCCGGCGTCGGGGAAGGCGGGGACTATGACGACGCCGTCGGTCGTTTCGCCGGTCACGTCATCGATCGTGGCGGCAATGACGTCCGGTTCCAGCGGGTAGTGGCCGCGGAGGGTGGAGTCGGAGCGGCTGACGAACCCCAAGCGCAGCCTGGAACCAGCAGGGTCCGTGCCGGCTGCGGCGAGGGCGTTCCGCACGATTTCCTCGTTGCGGGCAGCGGCCTCAACCGGGTCCAGGCTGCGCGTGTTGGTCAGCACGTAGACAGCGGGCTGGGACTGGCTTTCCACAATGTGGGCGAATGCCCACGTGAAATCAGCGACCTCCCAGCGGGTAAGCACCGGCAGGTTGGCGACTGATTGGGTGCCCGTGGGGTCGTCGTCGAGGACCACCAGGACGCGGGGCGAGGCTGTGGAAGACGCTGCTACGGCGTCGGCAACCAGCTGAGCGGGGATCTGGACTTCCGCCGGGAAGGCTGCCAGAACATCGGCTTCAAGGGTCACTGTGCACTCCATCGTGGTTTTGAAAGTAAATGTAAGATGTCAGACATCTAATATTTGAATGCTAGTGTGACACACCCGCTTTCGGCTGTGCAAGTGTCAGTCGTCACTATGCTTGGCGCATGCCCGAAGAGCCTCCCGCCGTCGCAGAACTACACGTGGACATGCGCCCTCCAGAGGCCGCTGCCATCACGACGCCGGGCCCTCAGCCCCAGCCTCCCGTCCTGTTGCTGCATGGCTGGGCCTCGACGTCCGCCTATTGGGAGCCACTCGCCGCGGAATTGCTCGACGCCGGGCGAATCGTCTGGATCGTCGATTTTCCCGGGTATCACCGCGGGGACGTATTGCCTCCGGACTTCCAATGGACCCTGGAATCAGCGGCCGATTCCGTGGCTGCCGTTGCTGCACGGCACGCATCGCCCGTCCACATTGTGGGCCATTCGATGGGCGGCAGCGTCGCGTTGACACTGGCGGCCGGGTATCCGGAGCTCGTGGCCAGCGTGGCCCTGATCGGCATGGTTCCGGCTCCGCCGAACGAAGGCTTCAAATCGATGCTCGAATCCCAGCTACGGCAAGGCTTCATTGACGACGCGACGCGCGCCAAGTGCATGAACGCCTGGTTCGGGGCGTTGTCCCCTGAGGACCATCGCTTGCTGAGCCAAGGATTTGAACTGCCTTTCGAGATCCTCGGCCCCAGCGGCCTCGCAGCGATGGCCGGCGTCGCTCCAGATGTCCCCGAAAAGGTGACGGCACCGACGCTGGTGATTGCCGGCGTCGGGGACCGCTTACGCTCGCTGGACCAGGCGGAAGCCTTCGTGGCAGCCGACCCGCTACGGAGGCTCGCGGCAATCCCCGACGCCGGGCATAGCGTGCATTGGGAACAGCCCCATGCTTGCGCCCTGGCGCTCGGCGCGTTTTGGAACGATAGCCGGCAACCGTCAGCGTAAGATGTCAGACATCTAGGAATGGAGCACCATGGCACGCAAGTCGCTGGTCGGCGTCGTCGCTGACGAGCTGCTGGACCGTATCGTCGCGGGCGAATTTCCGCCGGGAACAGTGGTTCCCGGCGAACTCGAGCTAAGCGCCAAGCACGAAGTCAGCCGCATGACCGTCCGCGAGGCCATGAAGACCCTCGAAGCCCAGCGAATCCTCAGCGTGGAACGCGGCCGGGGAACATTCGTCAACCCGCTAAACCGCTGGGCGTCCCTCGAAGCTGTATTGCGTGCGGCTTCGGAGGGAAAGAACGACGCAGCAGCGTCCGTCCAACTCATCGAGCTGCGCCGCATGCTCGAGACCGGCGCCTGCGAACTCGCCGCGTCACGGGTCTCCCCCGAGGAGATCGACCAACTGCAGGTTTACTTGTCCGCCATGCAGAAAGCCCACGATTCCAATGATGTGGGCGCGTTCGTCGAAGCGGACCTCGGCTTCCACGATGTCATCCTGCACGCGTCCGGCAACGTCTTCGTGGCCGTGCTTTTCGAACCCCTGCACCGCGTCCTGGAAACCCGGCGCACCCAGACCTCCCAGATCCCCGATATCCAGCGGCACGCGATCGGACATCACCGGGCCATCCTGAAAGCCCTCGAAGCCGGCGACTCCCCCCGCGCCCGCGAGGCCATGGACGCGCATATGCAGCAGACCCTGGACGATCTCAGGACGTACGTCCTCGAGGCCTAGCTTTCAGGACGCTCGCTCACATCTACGGGCCATTTCCCTAACGCCCGCTCACATACGCGGGCCGATCCCAGCAATATCCTGCGGTGTTGTCCTGCAACACCCGCCGATAAGCCGAGCACCGAGTTTTTGCCAGATGCCGACTCCTTCCGCAATGCTTGCAGGCTGCTTGCTATCAGCGCTGCGCATGGCTGGGCCAGGTGCCCAGGTCTTGGTTCGCGCGTCATAGCTTTCGCCGGAATTCGGATACGCGATCAGGGGGGTTGAGGTGACTTTGCGGAGGGCCTCAAGCGCTGGAGACACCAAGTCCAACGGCACACAATTAACACCGATGGCGACAACCCTGGGCTGCGTCAAACAGAGCCTTGCGACGTCGGCAAGAGGCGTGCCGTCACTGACGTGCCGCCCGTCCCGTAGCGTGAAGGAGAACCACGATTCGACGTCGAATTCTTCCACTAGTGCCAACAGAGCCACCGTCTCCGACACTGATGGCAACGTTTCTAATGCCAGTAAGTCCACTCCAGCCTCCACCAGCGCCGCGATCCGAGGCCGGTGGAACTCCATGAACTCGCTCCGACTGAGGGAGTAGTCGCCCCTGTACTCCGACCCGTCCGCGAGGTAGGCGCCATAAGGTCCCACGGATCCGGCAATCAGCAAGGGTCCCGCTTCCGGGTTTTCAGCCAGGTATTCGCGCCTCGCCTCGTCGGCCAGGCGTACGCTCAATGCCACCAATTCCAAAGCTTCCACTTCGCCGACGCCGCGCTGTCCAAATCCTTGTGGCGTGGCCTGATAGCTCGCCGTGATTGCGACTTTGGCGCCTGCTCCAAAGTAGTCGCGGTGCACCTGCCTGATCAGTTGCGGTTGTTCCCGAAGCACTTTGGCCGACCAAAGAGAGTCCTCCAAATTGCAGCCGCGCGCCTCGAGTTCAGTGGCAAGCGCGCCGTCCACCGTCAGGTTCGACCCGGCGTCGAGCATGTGGGACAACGTGGTGATACGGGGCATCGTTCGGATCTCCAAGCAGTTGATGTTAATTCAAGCCTGTGCGGACGAGATGTCCTTGGCGTGACCACTCACTCAATATAGTGATCATAATAAGCATTTGTAAATGCTTGTAATGATCAACCTTGCTGTGCCACCATGGCAGTCAAGCAATCTGCGATCTGCGGAGGGAAGAGGAATCACCGTGGGTATCAAAATGAAATCAGTGCGCAAGCTGCGCGTGCATTGGCCTATCACGTCGGAGACTTTCTCCGGGCTAACGAGGGGCGAGGACGGGGCGTTGAGGAACGACCACGGCATCACGGCGCTGCTCCGGGCCCTGGCGGACTCTCCGGAATTGGGGGACTTCGGAAACTACAGGCATGTTTTCGAGTCTGGCGTGGGATTCGAAGGATTCACCGTGGGGCCAGGCGCCAACCCTACGTTGGGGGAAATAGGCGAGCGGACCATTTCGCCGACTTTTGTCTTCACCACCTATTTCGACGCATCACTTGACGATGCCGGTGTGGAGCGGTTCATGCGTCGCCTTGTCGAAATCCATCCCTGGGAGGTTCCCGTCATAGAGCTATCGGGAGTCGTAAGTGTCTCCGCCACTGTGCCCCTTGCGGCATATGAGAGCGAAGCCGCATCGTGACCGAACACGCCACGACGGGATTTTGGGACGGACTCCGGCCTCTGCTAGCGGGAAGGACGTTCACCGACTTGACACATGCATTCCACCCCGGCCAGCCGCGCTTCGCCGCCTTCCCCAACGAGACCAGGGAGGCCGTGTTCGATCTGGAGAAGGGCGACGGTTTCACCGCGCATCGCTATTCGATCGTCGGGCAATGGGGAACCCACGTTGATCCCCCCTCGCATTTCATCCGCGGGGGCCGGACCCTGGACCAAATCCCGGTAGAGGACATGGTCCTTCCTCTGGTTGTCCTGGACATCACCGAAAGGGTCAAGGCTGATGCCGATGCGACCCCCACAATGGAGGACCTCCAATCATGGGAAAGCCGAAACGGTATTGTCCCGACGGGTTGCTTTGTCGCATTGCGGACGGGCTGGAGCGAACGTTGGCCCGATGCCGAAGCCATGGCAAACAGGGACAGCGGAGGCGTGAGTCATACGCCTGGCTGGTCGCAAGAAGTCCTCACGTTTTTGCTTGAACAACGGTCGATTGCGGCCGTAGGTCACGAACAGACGGACACCGACCCGGGGCTGGCCACTTCCCGCAAGGACTTCAGTCTTGAGACCTACGTGCTGGAACAGAACCGTTGGCAGATCGAGCTATTGGCGAACCTGGGCGATCTTCCCGAAAAAGGGGCCGCCCTTGTTGCAACGTGGCCAAAGCCCCTTCATGGCAGCGGCTTTCCCGCCCGGGTGTTTGCGATCCACTAAGGTGCGCCATCTGGTGGCTAGAATCGGATCCATGCCTAAGACATCCAGCATGGGACGGGGAATCATGGCTCTCCTCGCAGTTGGCTCCCGCAACGCCGATGGCCTCCCCGGCGGAACAGTCGCCGACATTGCAGGGGATCTAAGCAAGGACCGCAGCCAGGTTTCGCGAAGCCTCCGGGGCGCCGAGCAGGAAGGCTTTCTGGAACGCGCGGACGGGCGGTCCTACACCCTGAGCTGGTCACTATTTACCGACGCCCAGCTTTTGACCGAACAACGGCTGCAGACCGACGGAATAACCGCCTTGGAGGGGCTTGCCGGTGAAACGAACGAAGGATGCTTCCTCGGAGTTCTGAGCGGCGACAGCACGGTGACGGTCGGTGAGCGCATTCCGGCGAGCAGCAACATGGTCGGTTCGTGGTTGGGCCGGCCGTACCCGGCCTACTGCAGTGACGCCGGCCAGGCACTGCTTTGGGAGTCGTCCGACGCCGAGGTACGAACAGTTTTCGGGTCTGCTGCGTTTGTTCGTCACGGCCCCAAAACTCCAGTGGATGTCGAGGACTTCCTGACGCGGCTGCATGAGGCTCGGAGCCGGGGGTACTCCATCGTCGATGAGGAAGCCGAACCAGGCTTGTATTCTTTGGCAGTTCCGGTCCGGGATTTCAAGGGGGACGTAGTGGCGGCCTTGCAGGTCGTGGGTCCTAAGACACGGCTGGAGCCGCGGCGGGAGCTCTGCGCCTCGGCTCTTGTGTCGTGGGGAAAGTGGCTCGAATCGACGCTGGGTCAGTCGTTGGCGCAGGCGTAGGCCTAGCTCACAAGGCCTGCGCCTCCCGTACTGTCTCCCTGCGGTGATCGCGAGATCCCAGCCGGTCGGCTGACTCAGTCAGAACCTTGGCAATTTTCCCGGCCCTGGGTTCGATCTCGGACCTGTTGCCCAGAACACTGAGTGAAGCAAGAATCGTTCCTTCACGGTTGCGGATGGGGAGGGCCAATTCGTAGACGCCGTGCTCGAATTCTTCCGCTGCCAAAGTGAAGCCACGGACCCTGTCCCGGTCCATTAGTTCGCAGACCTCTTGGGCCGAGTGGGCTGCGCCCGGCCCGCCGACGCCGATGAAGTTGACGTCCTTGAGGAGATCTTGAATCGCGGCCTGCTCGAGGTCCCACAAGAGAGCGCGGCCAGACCCTGTGCACCATGTGGGCGTCACCATGCCAGGCTTTACGAAGCCGCCGGGGAGCGCGTCATTGCTGGACGCGCGCAGGAGAATTACCCGGAAGGCGTCCCTGACGGAAACCCTGGATCGGAGGTTTAGCGTGGCCACCAAAGCCTCCAGCTCGGTTCTTGATTCGCGAACCCAGCCAGTATTAAGTGAAGCCGCGAGATCGAAAAATCGTGGGCCCGTCCGGAACGGACCCCGTTCGACCCGTTCCAGAAGCCCCAGATCACACAGTTCCTGGGTAAGCCGGGATACGCGGCTTTGTTCCATGTCCAGGTCGGAGGCGAGCTGGGAAACGCCGAGAAGCCGTCTGCCCCACTTCTCCCGGTCAGCGACCAGCCGCACAATCCGAAGTCCTTGTGCCATGGACGACGCTTCCGAGGGAGAATCCATTGTCAATGCTCCTTCCGACGATCAGTCACGCCTATTCTCACACGTCGCCATTGATCGGAATGCGGCGTGCTCCTTCCCACCCGGTGCAGAGATCAGCGAGGATCGCCGAGTTCGCGTGTTGTGAATTGATTTGTCATCCGTTGGATGGCTTCTCGGCCGGGGACGGCGGTCCCCCCGGCCGAGAAACGGGCAGACAATGGTCAACGGTCCAGTAATGAAGGCTGTGCTGTACGCGCCTTGCGTCCGTACTTGAGATAGAAAAATGCATAGCAGGCTCCCACAAAGGGAACTCCGAAGTAGAGAGCGGCCACCTGGTTCGGGTCAAACGCAATGCCGATCAGCGAAATGAAGCAGAGCGAGAAGGCCAGGATCGGCACGAGGGGGAACAACGGGGCCTTGTAGGGAAGGGCTGCGACATTGCCGCCGTTCTTGACGTAGGTCCTCCTGTGGAAGAAATGTGATGCGGCGATGGACATCCACACGCCGACGACGGCGAACCCTGCCACGGACACGAGGGCCAAGTACACCGTCTCCGGAGCAACCACGCTGCTGATGAGCGATGCCAGGCCTCCCACCATGCTCACGGAGAGCGCGACCATGGGGATGCCGCGTCGAGTGAGCTTTCGCAATACCCGAGGGGCATGTCCTTCATCCGAGAGTGAGTACAACATGCGGGCGCAGGAGAAGAGACCGCTGTTGCCGGCAGAAAGGAGTGCCGTGATGATGACGAAATTCATGGCATCGGCAGCAAAGGGAATGCCGATGGAAGAAAAGACCGTCACGAACGGGCTCTGGTCCAGGCCAACTTGGTCAAAGGGGATGGTGGCGGCGATGACCGCGATGGCCCCGACGAAGAAGATCAGCAGCCGGACAACCGTGCTACGCATGGCTTTCGGAATGCTCGTGGCAGGATCCGCAGTTTCGCCAGCCGCTACACCGATGAGCTCAGAACCGGAGAAGGCGTAGAACACCGCTAGCGCTGTGACCAAGACGCCAGTGAATCCGTTGGGGAAAAGGCCCCCTGTTGTATTGAAGTTTGCCAAGAAGAAGGGATGATTGCCGGTCTCGCTCAGCGGGTGGAAGCCAAACAATGAGGCACCGCCGAGCACGATCAGGACGATGATCGCGCCGACCTTGATGATCGCAAACCAGAATTCCGATTCTCCGAAGAATCGCGAAGAGACGGCGTTGAGGCCAAAAAGCACGGCCGCAAAGATCACGCACCAAACCCACACATCGATACTTGGAAACCAACGCTGCATGAGGAGGCCCGCAGCTGTGAATTCCGATCCGATGGCTACCGCCCAACAAAGCCAATAAAGCCAAGCGGTAGTGAACCCAGTGGCTGGCCCGATCGACCGCGATGCGTAGATGTGGAAGGCTCCCGAGACTGGGTAGGCGATAGCAAGTTCGCCAAGGCACGCCATCACGAGGTAGACAACGAAGGAGCCAATCAGGTAGGCGATGACAGCGCCGAGCGGTCCAGCCTGGGAGATCGTGTAGCCCGAACTCAAGAAGAGTCCGGAGCCGATGACGCCACCCATGGCGATCATCACCAGGTGCCGCGGCCCCATGGACCGGCGTAGCCCGGATTCAAGCGGCGGCGGGTCTGAGCGTTGCGGTTCTAGCGTGACGGATGAAGAGGGTTCCATTGTGTCTCCCGGGTCGGCGGTCAGGTCGGTGGTCGAATCAGATGCGAAGGATGCGCGTGATACCTCGGAGATCGAGGGTCCTCAGGATGGCCGGAGCTGCGCAAAGGGATGGTGATGAAGATAACACGGCAACACCAATCTGGTCATTAAAAACATTTGAACATGCATATATTGCACACATATTTCTTGGGGGTGCTCATGTCGAATCGGAACGTGGTTGGTCATTTCGCCCTGTCCTTCAGTCAGAATCACATGCCTTGACTGACAAGGAATGCGGCCAACATTGGAAGACCGATGTAACTGACTGAAGGAGCAGCATGACTACCTATGACATTGCCTTGATCGGCTTCGGCGGCGTCAACAGGACCCTGGCCGAATTGATCGCAACACGCGGCGAGGCCCTTCGTTCGGGGCTGGGCTTTGGCCTCCGGGTCGTGGCGATCACCGACCTTCGCCTCGGATCCCTGGTTCAGCCTGAAGGTATTGACCTCTCGATGGCCCTTAGCCTCGGAGGCGGGAGCGAAACCTTCGCCGAACACGGCGGATCCGCTGACACGAACAATGAGTCGGTCATCCGCTCCTGCACAGCAGACATCATCTGCGAAGCCACCTTCACGAACCCGCACGACGGCGAGCCTGCGGTCTCCCACGTGCGGTGGGCCCTCGAATCCGGCAAGAGCGTGTGCACCACGAACAAGGGACCGGTTGCCCTCCGTGGGGGCGAGCTGAATTCTCTCGCCAAGCAGAACGGCGTGCACTTCGAATACGAAGGCGCCGTCATGAGCGGCACTCCTGTGATCCGTCTGGCAAAGAAGATGTTCTCCGGACTCCGATTGAATGGTTTCGAGGGCATTCTCAATGGCACCAGCAACTACGTGCTCGGCCGGATGGAAGCCGGCCTGGACTTCGAAGCAGCCATCAGCGAAGCACAGGAACTCGGATATGCGGAGGCAAACCCCGCGGCGGACATCGAGGGCCATGATGTCCAGCTCAAAGTCCTCATCCTTGCCAACGAGCTGCTCGACGCGGGCATCGAACTCAAGGATGTCCAGCGCCAGGGGATCTCGACGGTCACGGCGGAAGATATTCGTAAGGCATCCCAGGACGGACGCCGCTGGAAGCTCATCGGTTCGGCACGGCAGAATCCCGATGGGACTGTCACAGCAGGCGTGGCTCCGGCCGCGCTTCCCCTTGACCACGGGCTTGCCGGTGTTTCGGGCGTGGCGAACGCGGTCTCCTTCGATACTGACCTCCTTGGATCTGTCACCGTCTCGGGACCCGGGGCAGGGCGTATGGAAACCGCCTACGCCTTGCTTTCTGACATCATCGCCATGCACTCCGCCAAGACACCGGTAGTCGCACATGTCTGAGTCAACTCTTTGCGCCACGGAGACGGTGCTGCCACGGTTCCGTGAGGTGACCAGCCCCTACGATGGCAGGGTCGTCGGCGCGGTTCCTCTGACCGATGCTTCTGCCGGCGAAGCCGTTCTCGACGTGGCCCGGTCCGGTGCGCGGAAAGCCCAGGCTCTGTCTCGCAACGCACGCGGCAAAATCCTCGATGCCGCAGCCACGGACATCGAGCGCCGAAACGAGGAGTTCGCACAGATCATTGTTGCCGAGTCCGGGAAAACCATCCGCCAGGCACGAAAGGAAGTACTGCGAGCTGTCAACACACTCCGGCTGTCAGCAGTCGAAGCACGCAGGAACGCGGGCGAAGTCATTCCGTTTGACTCATACGAGGGCTCGGAAGACCGGACGGGGTGGTACTCACGGGAACCGCTTGGCATCATTGCAGCGATCACGCCCTTCAACGACCCCCTCAACCTGGTGGCGCACAAGATCGGTCCGGCCATCGCTGGGGGAAACGCCGTGGTCCTCAAGCCATCTGCCCTTGCTCCCCTGTCGGCCCAGCTGCTCACAGACGCCCTTGTGGATGCCGGGCTTCCGAGCGAGGTTCTGACTGTTGTTCACGGCGACCGGGAGGTGGCCGAAGCCATCATCCGGTCCCGGGACGTAAGAATGGTGTCGTTCACCGGCGGGTTCTCCACAGGGGAAAGCATCGCCCGCACTGCCGGCTTGAAGAAGCTCTCCATGGACCTCGGCGGAAACGCGCCAGTCATCATCATGAGCGATGCAGACATTGGCGACGCCGTGGAATCCTGTGTCTCTGGGGCGTTCTGGGCCGCAGGCCAGAACTGCGTTGGGGTACAGCGGATACTCGTGGCCACGCCGTTGTACGCCGACTTCCGACAGCGCTTCCTTGAAGCGACCGCCCGATTGGTTACCGGAGATCCATCGGATGAGCGGACGGATGTAGGGCCGATGATCAGCCCCGCCGCGTTACGCGAACTCCAAGCCAAGCTGGATGAGGCAATCCACGACGGCGCCGTACTTCTCGCCGGCAACGTGACCGACGGCACTGTGCTTCAGCCGACCGTTCTGGAAGCCGTCCCGGCGGACAGCAGGTTGTGGAGCGAAGAAGTGTTTGGGCCTGTGGTCATGCTGCACGCCTTCAACACGTTCGAAGAAGCTATTGAAGTAGCAAATGCCATCGAATTCAGCCTTCACGCCGGCATCTTTACGGACTCCCTGAGTAACGCCATGGACGCTGCCCGCCGCCTCGACGCAGGCGGCGTCATGATCAACGATTCGTCGGACTATCGGTTCGACGGCATGCCGTTCGGTGGTTCCAAATACGGAAGCCTAGGCAGGGAAGGTGTCCATTTTGCCTATGAGGAGATGACCCAGCCCAAAGTCATCTGCATCAAGAAATAGAGGATTTAATGCCATGACCACCCGCACCGAGACCGATTCGCTCGGGAGCATTCCCGTACCCTCGAACGCCTACAGAACTGAACCAAGAATTGGGCAGGCTTGCCGAAACTGCCAGATGCAAGGGCACCGAATTTACAGACGTCGTAAAGATGGGCAGAACGCAGCTTCACGATGCCGCGCCGATGACCCTGGGTCAGAGTTCAATGCCTTCGCCGCGACGTTGGAGGAAGATCGCTCCAGGCTCTTGGAGTCCACAGAGCTGATGCGCGAGTGCAGCCTGGGCGCCACCGCCATCGGAACCGGCATCACTGCCGAGCCGGGCTACCAGCAATTGGTTCTGCGGGCACTCTCCGAGGTTTCCGGTGTCGAGGTCTTTCCTGCCAACGACCTGGTCGAAGCGACGTCCGACGTCGGCGTCTTCATGCACATGTCGGGCATGCTGAAACGGACCGCAATAAAGCTGTCCAAAATCAGCAGCGACCTCCGGTTGCTGTCCAGCGGACCGCAAAATGGCTTTGGTGAGATCACTCTGCCTCCCCGCCAAGCCGGGTCGTCAATCATGCCCGGAAAGGTCAACCCCGTTATCCCGGAGACCATGAATCAGATCGCTTTCGCGATCGCTGGCGCAGACACCGCCGTAACGATGGCGGCAGACAATGGCCAGCTCCAACTCAATGCCTTCGAGCCGGTCATCGCGCATGACCTGCTTCAAGGCGTTTCGTGGCTCAAACAAGGAGCAAGCATTCTCCGGACACATTGCATGGAAGGCATCGAAGCGAACACCGGCCGTCTCGCCCGCCAGACCGCTGGCTCCGTAGGCCTTGCAAAAGCACTGGTTCCGGCCATCGGCTACGTAGCGGCGGCGGCAGTAGCCAAGGATGCACTGCGGGATGGGTCAACCATTCTCGACGTCGTCACGGACAGGAAACTCCTAGACCGGGCCGTTGCTCAATCGATCCTTGAATCCGCTGCATTTCCAGCCAAGGGCACCCACATAACAGTGGGTTGATTGCTGATCCGTCACGTGGTCGGCTCCGCACCACGCCGGATGAGACTGGAAAGCGTCATGGCCGTCACCGTATCCGTGACACCGGGAAGGGCGGCAATCTGCTCCCAAATCTCCTGGACTCTCTCCAAAGACCGGGCTTCAAGCCTCACCAGAAGATCAAAGTCACCGCTGACGACGTCGCACAAAACCACTTCCGGAATCGAACGCAAAACAGTGACGACGTCTGAACCCCGAACGCGGTCCTTCCTGTAAACCATGAGAAAAGCTGAGACAGGACTTTGCCCCGATGTGCCTGCAACCACCGTATATCCCTGGATATACCCTTGCCGTTCCATCCGGTCGACCCGCTGCCGCACGGCATTCCTTGAAAGCAGGACTTTGGTCGCCAGTTCGGCATGACTAATGCGTGCATTCTTGGTGAGCTCCGCAAGGATCCTCTGGTCTATGTGATCAAGACTCACTCGGTCGATGTCCACCCTTCAAAAGTAAATTCCCAAGCAGAACCAGATCCACGACCGAAAGTTCCAAAAAGATGATACTTCCGCATCACACCCGCCCGCCGTTCGGTGACATCACCTGCGTCCTGTTCGACATGGACGGAACCCTTATCGACTCAGCTTTAGGTGTTACTTCGAGTGCTGCCCAGGCTTTGGAATCCGTAGGTGCGCCTGTCCCGTCGCCGGATGAACTGCTCAGGTTCGTCGGTCCGCCGATGGTGGACTCATTCAGAACAGTCTCAGGGCTGAATGAAGCGACGGCCCAGAGAGCCCTTCAACATTACCGCAAGGCATACGCGGATCACGGCGCTGAGCAATCCAGTCTGTACGAAGGGGTCATCGAGTTGCTCGAGCAACTGCAGTTGGCAGGAATCCCCATGGCTGTTGCTACCTCCAAAGTGGAAGATCAAGCACTGCGACTCGCACGACGCTTTGGAATCGAGAGCAACTTCATCAACATTTGCGGGGCGTCGGACGTCGAAAGAAGGGCGACTAAGGCAGAAGTCATCGGTGAAGCGCTGCTCCGCCTCGCCTCCCAAGGCATCGACATCTCCAACCCGGTAATGATCGGCGACAGAAGCTACGATGTCGCGGGAGCAGCCGAACACGGAATTTCCACGCTGTTCGCGCTCTGGGGATACGGGGGAAAAGAGGAAGCGTTGCACGCTGTCGCCGTTGTCGCCTCACCCGCAGCCTTGCTGCCGATGATCCTAGCCGCGGTGCCACCCCTGTTCCCCCGGCCTTGCGTGGGCTAGTCTGCTTTCACGGCCTGCCAGGCCCGCAGTTCAGGCATCAAGGACGATCATGAGGAGCAAGAATGGCTGACCACACATATAGCGTTTCCGAAATTGTCGGAACTTCGTCCGAGGGCGTCGACGCCGCCATCAGGAACGGGATTGCGGCTGCGAGCCAGACCCTCCGGAATCTCGACTGGTTCGAGGTCAAGGAAATCCGCGGCCACCTTGGCGAGGGCGCCGTTGCCGACTGGCAGGTAACCATCAAGCTCGGCTTCCGCCTGGAGCGTTAAGAAGTCGTCAAGACCCCCAAAACGATGATGGCCGCCAGCCTTTCTGTGGAAAGGCTGACGGCCATCAGTTGCGAGGCTGGACTCACCCGCGGGTCCAGACTTGGACGGGGTCACCGCCACAGAGGAGTCGCCGGCCACGGCCGGCAAATTCGATCCACAGGAATTCGTGGTCAGAGGAAACTTCGTCCACGAGGCCGGCGTCGAAGCCCCATTTGTCCTCGTGGATCCAGACAGTTTCGCCGCAGGTGAGTTCCGACCATTTCGACGGCGGCAAGCGAATTGCCGCTGCAGCGGGCCGTTGGGCCGACGTCGTGAAGTGGCTTGGGCCCCACACGCCTAAGGTTTCGGGACTCATCGGGACTCGGCGACCAAGTACTGGCGGTGCCAGACAGTTGCCGCGCCGTTGTGGGACGGGAAGACGTGGCCTTCGAAGAACGTGTGCACTACGTGGGGTTCGCTTTCAGGGCTCCACTGTCCAGATGCCGGGCAATGCGAACCCGTGGATCCAGCGGACCCGGCGGTGGTTGCCCGTTCCCTCAGCAGCGCGATGCGTTTCATCGTTGAATTCCATCCTTGATATGCGAAAAGGTCTGGATTCAGCGTAAACGCGATTCAAAAGCCGCCCAATGGGCACATAGACAAATTCACGCCGATTCACTATGCAGCAGCACAGTGACGTGGAACACTTCTTGCTGAAACTCCCTCAGCTCTCGTCCATCGCATGACGCTCTGACAACTCCGGGTTCGTCGTCGCCGTTCCCGCACCAAACGCCGTTCCCGCACCAAAGCTGCCCAGCAACTTCAGGGCATCGTCCGACGGCGAACCCGCCTTCGCGGAGTAGACCCGCAAGACCTGGTCAGGGTCCTCCGGCAGGGCCAGATTCTCGAAGTTCAGTTCCACCTCCCCCACGGCGGGGTGGTGCAGGCGCACAGTTCCGGCTGAACGCGCGGCTACTCGATGCCCGGCCCACCATTGGCGGAAGTGTTCGCTGTTCACGGCGAGTTCGCCCACGAGCTGGTTGGCTTGGGGATCGTCGGGGTGCCGCCCGGTATCCGCACGCAGGGAGCCGGCGGCTTCCGCGGCAACCGTCTTCCAGTCCCGGAACAGTTCGCGTGCCTGGGGGTCCAGGATCAGCCAGCGCGTGAAGTTCCGCTCGGCGGGAGGCATGGACGGGAAGTCGGCAAACAGCAGGACCGCCATGCGGTTTGCTCCGAGCACGTCACTGCGCCTGCCAAGCAGGAGCGCCGGAACGTCGCCCACAGCGTCCAGAAGCTGGCGCAAGGCCGGCCGCACCCGTGGCGTGGGAGTCGGCGCTTTGGCGCTCGACGCGCAGTGCTCCAGGAGGTCCATCATGTGGGTGTGCTCGCTTGAGTCCAGGCGAAGTGCCCGCGACACGGATTCAAGGACTGCCCGGGACGGATGGATATGGCGGCCCTGTTCGAGGCGTGTGTAGTAGTCGGTGCTGACATCGGCCAAGCGGGCAATCTCTTCCCTGCGCAGCCCTGGAACGCGGCGCGCGCCGGACGCTTCCGGCAATCCGGCATCCTCCGGCGACATACGGGCACGCATGGCTTTGAGGAATTTTCCGAACTCGGCGCTTTGACCCATGTCCCCATTCTTCCCTCCCTAGGGGCTTGTTTCTACGGTCAAGGTAGGACTGTGAGTCCTAGGAAAAACAGGGGGCGTCAAAACTGCTGATTGCTGTGCCGAAAGTGCATAGGCTCGAAGAAGCCAGTCAGGCAATCCACCCACCAGCGACGAAAGGGCCGGACATGTCCAACGCTCAGAATTCAACCGTTCCCGGGCTCGTCCTGAACAACGAGGTCACCATCCCCCAGCTCGGCTTCGGCGTCTTCCAGGTCCCACCTGGCGAGACCCAGAAAGCCGTAGAGGACGCCCTTGAGGCCGGTTACCGGCATATCGACACCGCCGCGGCGTACCGGAACGAATCCGGCGTCGGCGCGGCAATCAAGGCTTCCGGCATCGCCCGGGAAGAACTCTTCATCACCACCAAACTCCGCAACGGCGAACAGGGACGGGCCGCGTCAGCGTTCAACCACAGCCGCCGCGAACTCGGCCTCGAGGTCATCGATCTCTACTTGATCCACTGGCCCGTACCGTCCCAGGGCCTGTTCGTGGATGCATGGAAGGCCCTGGAAAAGATCCACGCCGACGGCGGCGCCCGGGCAATCGGGGTGTCAAACTTCCTGGCGGATCACCTCGACACGCTCCTGGCCTCGGCCGACGTCGTACCCGCCGTCAACCAGGTCGAACTGCACCCGACCTTCCAACAGCGGGAACTGGCAGCGAAGAGCCGCTCGCACGGGATCGCCGTCGAGGCTTACAGCCCGCTGGGGCAGGGAGCGGACCTGGGATCGGCAACGGTCACCGAACTTGCCGAAATGCACGATGCCACCCCCGCACAGATCGTGCTGGCCTGGCACCTGGGCATCGGCAACATCGTCATCCCCAAGTCCGTCCACCCGGAGCGCATCCGCCAGAACCTCGCGGCGGCGTCGTTGCAGCTCACCCCGGACGAACTGGGAGCCATCAGCGCGCTCGACGCCGGTGCGCGCCTCGGCGCCGACCCCGCCGTCGCGTCCTTCAGCCAGATGTAGAACCACCACAGCGTAAGGAACCCAAACCATGCAGTACACCCACTTGGGCCGTTCAGGCCTCAGCGTCTCCCGCTTGTGCCTCGGAACCATGAACTTCGGCCCGCAGACGGAGGAATCGGCTGCGCACTCCATCATGGACTCGGCTTTGGATGCCGGCATCAACTTCTTTGACACCGCCAACGTCTACGGAGGCACGCAGCACCGGGGATGGACCGAGGAAATCCTGGGCCGCTGGTTCGCCAAGGGCGGCGAGCGCCGCGAGCGCGTCGTCCTGGCCACCAAGCTCTACGGAACCATGACGGACCGTCCCAATGAATCGAAGCTCTCCGCCCTCAACATCCGGCGCGCCCTGGACGCCAGCCTCAAGCGCCTGCAGACCGACTACATCGACATCTACCAGTTCCACCACGTGGACCGGAACACGCCGTGGGACGAGATCTGGCAGGCCATCGAGGTTGCCGTCCAGCAGGGCAAAATCCTGTATTCCGGAAGCAGCAACTTCGCTGGCTGGCACATCGCCCAGGCACAGGAGGCAGCCGCGAGGCGCAGCTACAACGGACTCGTGAGCGAGCAGTCCATCTACAACCTGCTCACCCGCAACGTGGAACTGGAGGTCATCCCGGCGGCCCAGCAGTACGGCCTCGGGCTGATCCCGTGGTCGCCCCTTCACGGCGGGCTTCTGGGCGGGGTGCTCAAGAAAGAGCGCGACGGCGTCCGTCGCCTTGAGGGCCGCGCGGCCGAGACCCTCAAGAAGCACGAAGACCAGATCCGCCAGTACGAGGACCTTGCCGACGACCTTGGCCACGCGCCCGGCGATGTGGCCTTGGCCTGGTTGCTGCACCAGCCGGCCGTGACCGCACCGATCGTGGGTCCGCGCACGCAGGAGCAGTTGGACGCTGCAATCAGGGCTTTGGATGTCACCCTCGACGCCGATGCCCTCAAGCGGCTCGACGATATCTTCCCGGCCCACCGGACCGCGCCGGAGGACTACGCGTGGTGACTTCGGCACCGTTGCGCCTGCTGTTCATTGGCGGGACCGGGACCATCAGCGCGGCGGCGGCGGAGCGCGCCGTCGCGCTGGGTCACCGGCTCACCGTGCTCAATCGCGGACTGAGCTCGGAGAGGCCGGCCCCTCCGGGCACGGAACTGCTCCAGGCAGATATCCGCAACGCCGCCGAGGTGTCGGAGGTGCTGAACGGTCGCGAGTTCGACGTCGTCGCGGACTTCATCTCTTTCACGCCGGAGCATGTGTCCACCGCGGTGGAGCTGTTCCGCGGCCGGATCAGTCAGTACGTGTTCATTAGTTCGGCTTCGGCATACCAGAAGCCGCCCGCCCACCTGCCGATCCTTGAGTCGACCCCTTTAAGGAACCCTTTCTGGAAGTACTCGCAGGACAAGATCGCGTGCGAAGACCTTCTCACCCGGGCCTACCGGGAAGAGGACTTTCCCGTCACGATCGTCCGGCCGTCGCACACCTATGACCGCACGCGGATCGCCCTTCTGGGTGGATGGACGGACATCCATCGCATGCGGGAAGGCCTGCCTGTGATAGTCCACGGCGACGGCACCTCGCTGTGGACCCTCACCCATGCGGATGATTTTGCAGTCGCTTTCGTTGGCCTCCTCGGCCGGCCGCAGGCTGTGGGTGAAAGCTACACGATCACCTCGGACGAAGCGCTCCCGTGGGACCAGGTCTACCGCCTGTTCGCCACGGCGGCAGGAGTGCCGGAACCCGAACTGGTGCACATCGCCTCGGACACCATCGCCGCGCTCTCCCCGGAGCTTGGCCCCGCGCTTCTCGGGGACAGGGCCCACTCCGTGGTCTTCGACAACACCAAGATCAAGACCCTGGTGCCCTGGTATCGGGCAGAAATTCCGTTCCCGGCAGGCGCGCGGGAGATCGTGCGGTGGCATGATGAACATCCAGGCATCAAGCACGTAGACCCGGACTTCATGAAACTCAGCGAGCAACTGGTCCAATGGGCACGGAGGCCGATCTAGCAACTGAAAGGACAGGACCATGGCACTTGCTCCGACCGTCAGGCTCAATGACGGTAATGCCATTCCGCAGATCGGCCTCGGAACCTGGCCGCTCGACGACGCCCAGGTCGCCACAGCGGTGGTGTCCGCCGTCGAGCTGGGCTACCGGCACGTCGACACGGCGTACCGCTACGGTAACGAGTCCGGCGTCGGGCAAGGCGTGCGGGACTGCGGCGTCCCGCGCGAGGAACTGTTCATCACCACCAAACTGGACGGCACCCACCAGGGCCGCGATCGCGCCGTCGACGGTCTTGAGGGCTCCCTCAAGCGCCTCGGGCTGGACTACGTGGACCTCTTGTTGATCCATTGGCCGCTCCCTCAACGGAATGAATTCGTGTCCACTTGGGAGACTTTCGAGCGGCTTCAGGCTGAGGGGAAAGTGCGCTCGATCGGCGTGTCCAACTTCAAGCCCTCGCATCTCGAACGGCTTCTGGAGGAAACCTCGGTGGTGCCGGCCGTCAACCAAATCCAGATCTCGCCGTCCATCACGCGGATCGACGAGCGGGCCTTCAACGGCAGCCATGGCATCGCCACGGAATCGTATAGTCCGTTGGGGGCCGGTCGCGATCTCCTGAATGCCCCGGTCTTGGCCGCGATCGGGAAGAAACACGGGAAGACTCCCGGTCAGGTCGTGCTGCGCTGGCACGTCCAGGAGGGGCTCGTGGCCATCCCGAAGTCCGCCAATCCACTGCGCATGAAGGAAAACCTGGGCGTTTTCGACTTCGCCTTGGACCACGACGACCTGTCCGCGATCGCCACCTTGGACGCGGGTGCCGATGCCGGTGTCGACTCGGACGTGCAAGGACACTGACGCAGTATTCCATCACCAACACTGAGGACGGCATGGCAGAGAACATCGACGGAGCGCTCATCTGGGCAGGCGCATACACTGCGGACAGCGACGGGAACGGAACGGGCATTGGGGCAGTTGGCGCCCGGGAAGATGGCAGCCTTGCTTGGATGGGCACCGCCGTCGAAGCGCCGTCGCCGTCGTTCCTTGCCGTGCACCCCACCCTGCCAGTGGTCTACGCCGTAGCCGAGGCCGCCCAAACAGTCCGGGCGTACCGGAGGACCGGGCCGTTCGGCCTTGAACCCTTGGGCGAGGCCTGGCCGGCCGGAGCTGCGGCCTGCCACGTCGCCGTCGACCCTTCCGCGCGCTTCATCGTGGTCGCCTGCTGGGGCGACGGTAACGTGCTGCTGTACGGGCTCGACGACGACGGCGGGATCACCTCGCGCTTTGCCGCTCCGCCGGCGAAGGACCCGCACGCCGGCGTCGACGGCGGGATCGACATCGCCACGGGCGGCCCTCGCGCTAGCCGCGCCCACGCAAGCCTCATGCTCGAGGACGGCCGGATCATGACCACCGACCTCGGCTTCGACCTTGTACGGGTGTGGAACTACTTCCCCGACTCCGGCCTCCTTCCCGACCACCAAATCGCGCTCCCCCTGGGCAGCGGTCCGCGGCACTTGGTCCAGCACCCCTCCGTCGACGCGGTATTCGTGGTGACCGAATATTCCATCGAGGTGGTGGTGCTCCTGCCCGGCGCGGACGGCCGCTTTGTGCTCCACAGGCGCGGTCCCGCGACGGCGGGTGGAGCTGACGACGGCGATGCAGCCGCCGAAATCGCGCTGTCCCCGGACAATCGCTTCGTCTACACCGGCATCCGGGGCTCCAACCGGATCTCGGTACTGGCCGTCGAAGGCAGCGGAACCCGGCTCCGACCCGTGGCGGACATGCCCAGCGGAGGAGACTGGCCCCGCCACCACCTGGTCCGTGACGGCTGGCTCCACGTGGCGCACGAGCGTTCCAACCAAGTCACCACGTTCGCACTGGACCCTGCCACCGGCATCCCGGGCGAAGTCCTCGACCAGCTGAACGCGGGTTCCCCGACCGCGTTGCTCGTAGCTCCCTGAGCGGCTGATCAGCAGCAGGCTTCCGGCGCCGTGTCCGACTGGTGTGACAGACTCGGTCACATGAGGAACCAGCGCAAACTACGGCAGCAACCGGGAGAGAGCTTGGAGCAATGGCTGAGGCGTCGGGCCGCCAACCCGGCGCACGGCATACCCATTGATCCACGAATGACGCTCGACCTGTACGATCGCATTGCGATCCTGGAAGCGCGCGTGCGTGAACTTGAGCCATCTGCCCAGGAACAGACTCCAACCGGGGAACGGCCACTAAATTCCTCGGACTAGCGTCTGGAGTAGGTACCAGCGGCCGGCTAGCCCCGTACAGCCTCGTCGAAGGCCGCCAGAAGGGAGTTGAACCGCGGGTTCCCGTCGAGGTCGTCGATGAGTACGGCCCTGCCGCGTTCATCGGCTAGTGGCACTTGCCAGTTGGGATAGACCTCCGAGGTCGTACCGGGCTGGTTCTGCACTCTCCGCTCGCCCACGGCGTCCACCAGCGCAACGCCCAGCAGGACCGATGGCGCAAGGGCCAGCAGCCGGTGCAGCGCCTCAATGACCCGCTCCTCACCAAGCTCCTGGCTGCCCCCCTCGAATCCGGCAGTATCGAATCCGGCAGGCAACAAGTTCCGTTCCCGCAGCAACCCCATCATCTTGTCCAGGCTGGCCTCGTGCTCGGCCCGTTCCTCTGCCACGCTGCGTACAAGCAAGCCCAGTTGACTCCGGAGTTCCACGTGATCGCCGGCGAGGTACCCGGCGGTCGGGGGGAGGTCGTGGGTGTTGACGCTGGCGAGTGCCTGGGTTCGGTAACGTTCGGGCGGCAGGGGCGAGTCGCCGTCGTACTCGAACCAGAGGATCGACGTGCCCAGGATGCCGCGGGCCGCTAGGTAGTCCCGCACCCACGGTTCAAAGACACCCAGGTCTTCGCCGATGACCACTGCGCCCGCGCGGTGAGCTTCCAGAGCGAGGATACCGATGAGGGCCTCGTGGTCGTAGCGGACATAGGCGCCGTCGCGAGCGGAGTTGCCGGCGGGCACCCACCACAAGCGGAACAGGCCCAAGATGTGGTCCACGCGGATTCCGCCAGCATGGCGGAGGACGGTGGAGAGCATCGCACGCAGCGGCGCGTAGCCCGCCTCGGCCAAACGGACCGGGTGCCACGGCGGCTGGTTCCAGTTCTGGCCGAGCTGGTTGTACATGTCCGGTGGTGCGCCCACGCTGACACCCGGCGCGAAGCTGCTGCGCAGGGTCCAGGCGTCGGCGCTGCTGAGGTCCGCCCCGACGGCGAGATCGTGCACAACCCCCAGCCGCATGCCGGAACGCTTCGCCGCGGCCTGGGCTGACTCGAGCTGCTCATCGCAGATCCACTGAAGCCAACGGTGGAACCCAATCCGATCGGCCAATGCCTGGCGCATCGATTCAATCTTGGGCGAACCGAGGGTGGCCGCCGGGTCCTGCCAGAAGGGGTCGTCCGGCGACCGGTCCTCGCGGATGGCGCACCAAAGGGCGAAATCGTCCAAGCCCGGGCCGGACTCACGGCAGAACTCCTCGAACGCGCGTTGCCGGGCCGGAGAAAGGTTGACCGTGTGAAGGAGTTCCAGGGCAGCGAGTTTGGCGGCGAAGATCTGGTCCCGGTCCAGCCGTTCCGCGTCCTTGTTGAGTGCATGGACGTGATCCAGCAGCCGGTCCACTGTGGCCCGCTTCCGGGGCTTGACATATGCCAATTCGGGAATTTCTTCAATGCGAATATAAAGGGGGTTGAAGAACCGCCTGGTGGACGGAGAATACGGCGACGCTTGAACCGGAGGCACAGGATCCGCGGCGTGCAGCGGATTCACCAGGACGTAGTCGGCGCCGCGCGCGCCCGCCAACGACGCCAAATCGGCCAGGTCCGCGAAATCCCCGATACCCCATGAGCGCTTGGAGCGTACCGAGTACAACTGCGTGGCGAGTCCCCAGCCGCGCCGCTCCTCGAGCTGCGCTGCGGTCTGCAACTTGACTGGAACCACGGCGAGCACCGCGGTGGCCGTCACGCCGTCGGACTCGGCCGTGAGCGAGTGCCAGCCGAGCGGCAAACCGGCCGGCACCTCAAATGTGGCACGGCCTGTGGGCACTCCATCCACGTCGCGCGGCGGCGCCCAGTCCTCCTGCTGGGTCGCAGCTAGTTCCGTCCCGTCCTCGAGCGAGATCGACAGGCGGGCCGGCGAACCGTCGCGGACGTGCACATGAACCGCCGTCGTCGTTCCCTCCTGGACGACGACGGCGGGCGGCAGCATCCGTCGCCACGGCGCCACTTCCGCGTCCGCGAGGGCCGCCTTGATCTGCTCGTCGGAATGAGCGGCGACTCCCAGTGCGCCCAGCACCTGGATCAGTGTGGTGGGTGAAACGTCGTGTTGCAGCCCATCCCAGCCATGGAACGACGTCCCGACGCCATGAGCGTCCGCGAGCCGGTGAAGCAGGTCCTCGTCAATGGCGGTGTTCGGGGCGGCTGGCATCGCCGTGGGGTCGGTGTCCTGCTGGATGGGAGTGTTGGTCATGTCCGCCTCGTCTGCGATGTGATTCGTCCGAAGGTGCATACCGCCCCGCGTGCAACTCGAGCGAGGCAACTGGTTCCGATTATTGCAGGGCGGTGGGGGCCGTCCCAGTTATTCCGACAGCATGACGCCCCCAAACCCAAACCCTCGCTCACATAGAGGCCCCCAAACCCAAACCCTCGCTCACGTAGAGGCCCCCAAACCCAAACCCTCGCTCACGTACGTCTGGGCCGGCGTGGTACATGATTGAACCATGGACGCCGTAGACGCGCTCAACGAAACCGCCTTCTGGCTGGAACGGGAACTCGCGGACAGCTTCAAGGTCCAGGCATTCCGCCGGGCTGCGAACATCATCGCCGAGCTGAGCCAAGAGGAACTGGCTGCCCGGCTCAAGGACGGTCGTCTCAAGCGAACCAAGGGAATCGGCAGCCGGACGTTCGAAGTGATCAGCCAGACCCTGGGGGGCGCCGTTCCGGACTACCTTGAGAACCTCCGCCGCCGTGGTGCAGAACCCTTGGTCAAGGGTGGACACAAGCTGCACGCGGAGATCCGGGGCGATCTGCACAGCCACAGCAACTGGTCGGATGGCGGCTCGCCGATCGAGGTTATGGCCAACGCGGCTCGTATTCTCGGATGGGAATATCTCGCTTTGACCGACCACTCCCCCAACCTCACCATCGCCAACGGACTCAGTCCGGAGCGGCTAACGGAGCAGCTCACCGTTGTGGATGGGATCAACGCGCGATACGGGCAACAGCCCGGCTTTCGGCTGTTGGCCGGCATCGAAGTCGACATCCTTGAAGACGGCGGGTTGGACCAGTCCGCTGAGCTGCTGAGCCAACTGGACGTTGTGGTGGCCAGCGTCCACTCGAAGCTCCGGTCCGACAAGCGGTCCATGACCCGGCGCATGCTGTCAGCCATCGAAAACCCGCACACGAACGTCCTCGGCCATTGCACCGGCCGCTTGGTCAAGGGATCGCGCGGAACAAGGCCGCCGTCGGAGTTCGACGCCGAGAAGGTGTTCGCGTCGTGCGCGGAACACTCAGTCGCCGTCGAGATCAATTCGAGGCCCGAACGCCAGGACCCGCCGGACGAATTGATTCGAATTGCCCTCGGTGCCGGCTGCCTTTTCAGCATCGACAGTGACGCCCATGCTCCCGGCCAGCTCGATTTTCTGCAATACGGAGCGGAGCGGGCGGAAGCCAACGGCGTACCCGCCGATCGGATCATCACGACGTGGCCATTGGATCGGCTCCTGGAGTGGCTCCAGCCCAAGCAATAGTCCCCGCCGTCGCGGCAAACTATTTAATGCCCGACAGCGACTTCCGCACCCAGTGCCGACCCCCGCCGTCGAACCCTGGCGATGCAACTGCAGGAGGGTTCACAAAAATGGCTTCATGGGTGAGCGAGCGTCGTCGACTTTCCCGATTTAGGTGAGCGAGCGTCGTCGACTTTCGCGATTTAGGTGAGCGAGCGTCGTCGAGTTTCGCGATTTAGGTGAGCGAGCGTCGTCAGGGCTTCCCACGGAGGGCCGCGCCACCCGGAACCGCACAGCCGCGACCGCCCCCACGACGGCGAACAGCGCAATCAGCACCAGCCCGGCGTCGCCGAGGTCTATCTCGCCCAGCCACGTGGTGACAGGATCGCTCAGGCCAAAGACCGCATTGAGGAAGCCGCCCAGCGTGATGACCGAGATGAAGAGCGCCGAAAAGGCCGAAATACCGGTGATGATGGCGTTGAATCCAAGCTTGCGCTGGGGATCATGAATGGCGGACTTGTACATTCGCATCATGGCAACGCCGTTGATGGAATCGCAGAGAGTCATTGCCGCGGTGAAGGCCAGCGGCAGAGCCAAGAGGGCAAGCACAGACACACCCGCGAGCGACGCCGCCGTCGTAAGCACGAGCAGCCCGATGGTGGTGGCGGTGTCGAAGCCCAGCCCGAACAAGAACCCGATCACGTAGATGTTCCGCGGACGCTGGACCTTGGATAGCGGCTTGGCCAAGAGCCGCGCGATGAACCCTTTGGTTTCGAGGTCGTCGACGGAGATCGCGCCGCCAGCCTGGGCGGCGCGGTACAGCTGCATCGTGCGGAGGAACGCAGACCCGTTGAAGATGCCCATGGCGAGGAGGAAGAGCCCGGAGATGCCGCTGCCGATTAGCCCCAGGACGACGTGTCCGGTGGTGCCGTCCTCCATGAGCTGGCCCACCATGCTGGCGCCACCGACCACCATCACACCGGCCAGGACTACCACGGAGCTGTGGCCCAGGCTGAACGCGAAGCCGACGCTCACTGGGTCCTTGCGCTGTGCCACGAACTTTCGTGTGGAATTGTCGATCGCGGCGATGTGGTCCCAGTCGTAGCTGTGCTTGATACCGGCCACATATGCCGTCAGCACGAGGCCGAGCGCCAGAGGCTGCCCTCCACCGGCGCCACCCACAAGCAGGAGAACGACGGCGGCAAGGTGCAGGAGGACGACCGAACCGAACATGAACGCGAGGCGCGACCTCATCGGGAGATGCTCGCGGCTGCGGTACATCGCGGCGAACTCCGCGAGTGAGGTCATCAGTACTTCCTGAGGTTCAGGGGCGCCCTGCCGTACCAGCGTTCGCGCAAAAGCCCGGTACAGGCACCAAGCAACCGATTCAGTTCCTCGGTGCTGTTCGAGAGGGATCGCAGGACCAGGCCCGTTGTGCCCGCAAGCGTCCGGGTCAGCGACAAGCCCGAGTACGCCTCGTACCCGGTGGTCAGCCGGTGCAGTTCATCGGCGAGCGCTTGGTCAACCCGCGGATCCACCACAATGAGCGATCCCAGGTGGCTGTACCCCTCCATGAAGCCCATTCCGGTCACATCGCCCAGAGGCGGCCGAATCAGGAGGTTGTCGAGCGCAAGCAGCGCCGCGCCGTCGTCGCTCTCCACCTGGATCTCGTTCCGTAGACGGAGTTCCCGGTACCGGAAGGAGGCGCCGTCCGGCGACCAGCCGGGAGTGATGACTTCCGCCATGATGAGGCTCGACGTCGGATGCACAGTGATGTGCGTATTCTGCCGATAGCTGGCCTCCCGGTAGGCGATGAGCTGGTCGGGAGCCAATTCCAGATCCGCCCCCTCCCCCAGACGGATGGTCATCCGCTGCTCGGCAAAGGACCCCGGCGTCCGATAAATCTTCGTAGCCGACTGAGTGGTCAAAAGCAACGAAGCCCCGTCCACTACCTCCACATCGACAACATAGAGATCCGCCCCCAAATACGCCCCGCCCGGATTGACCATGACATAACAAACCTGCCCGGACCCATCCAAATAGTGCGGCCTCAAAACCCGCAAGGCACCCTGATGAAACTGCTGCACGGCCACGGAACGACCAGCACGTTTCCCTATGACGAGCGCAAGGCGACCCATCTCGGGCCGATCAGCGGACGCGGATGAAGGGGGCCGCGGCGTGGCGGGCACCGCGAAGCGGGCACGGCCCCCTTTATCCGCGGGCGCAGGCCCAGGTGAGATGAGAGCGTTCGCGAGTGAACTCATTGCGCCAGGTCGAGCATCAGGACGTCGTGCCGCATCCATGCGATGACCTTGTCGAGCCCTTCGTCGGTTTTGAGGTTGGTGAAGCAGAAGGGCTTGTCGCCCCGGAATTCCTTGGAGTCCCGTTCCATGACGGAGAGGTCCGCGCCGACGAAGGGGGCGAGATCGGTCTTGTTGATGATGAACAGATCCGACTTGATCATGCCTTGGCCGGCCTTGCGGGGGATTTTCTCTCCCTGGGCGACGTCGATGATGTAGATCGAGAAGTCCACGAGTTCGGGGCTGAACGTCGCGGAGAGGTTGTCACCGCCGGATTCGACGAAGATGACCTGCAGCTCGGGGTGGCGTTTCTTGAGTTCCTCGATGGCCGCGGTGTTCATGGAGGTGTCTTCGCGGATGGCGGTGTGCGGGCAGCCGCCGGTTTCGACGCCGATGATGCGGTCTTCGGGCAGGATGCCGTTGGCCGCGAGGATTTTGGCGTCTTCGATCGTGTAGATGTCGTTGGTGATGGCGGCCATGGAGATTTCCCGGCTCATGTGGCGGGTCAGGCGCTCCACGAGCTGCGTTTTGCCGGCACCTACCGGGCCGCCGATGCCGATCTTAATGGGTTCAGACATGTGTCCTCCTATTGTTCTAGCTCATGAACATGCGCGCGCGTTGCCATTCGTGCCGCATCTGCGAAATTTCCAGGCCTGGGCTGACGGCTCCGAAGTCGTCCCCGCCGAGGTGCTGGACATGCTCGACGGCGGCAGCGACGTCGTCGTGCGCTTTGCGCAACAGCCGTTGCCCGGAGTTCTGGCCGAGCGGGATGGCGCGCACGGCGTTCTGCGTCAGTGAGGTGACCGTCGCGAAAAGGTACGCGGCGAGCGCTTCTTCGAACGGCACGCCCAGCGAGCGCGCGACGACGGCGAACGCCAGCGGCTGATGACCGGCAGCCCGGCCCGTGGTCACCATAGCCCGGTAAGCTTCCAGCTCGGCCGACGGAAAGACTTCGGTCCCGATCTCGATCAGCCGCCCACCCATTTTGGTACTGGCCTCCCGCAACTGCCGAGGCAAGAGCTGAGCACTCAAATGAGCATCCAACTCCCCCAAATCCACCCCTTCATAAAGGAACCGAATGGCCAAGCCATCGGAATAAGTCAACTGCTGCCCCGCAAACGCAGACAGCCAAACCCCGAAACTCCCCTCATCAGCCACGACCCCCCGCTCGATGTACGTCTCAAACCCCAAGGAATGAGCAAACGCCCCGGTAGGCAACGCGGAGTCAGTCAGCTGCTGGAGCGCTAATTGATAAGCGCTCACTGTTGCTCCCCGAAGGTGACGTGTACGGCGTAGGTGGGTGATAGGGGCTGCGGTGTGGAGGGCACCGCGGGGGCCCACTGCCGCGAGGGCCCCGACCCGAGCTTGCGAGGGTTGGGAGCGGCTGGGGACGGGCACGGCCCCAAATCCGGGGCGGCACCCCAGACGGTGCCCGGGAGCTCAGTGCGCGTGTTCAGCATGGCGGAAAGGCACCGGCATTACGCGTTCCTGGCGGTCGTAAGGCACCCCGACGTGCTTGAGGTAGTCCTCGACCGTGTGGTCGTACTGGCACACCATGACTTCGGCCCCATACTCGGACGCCGCGTCGAAGAACTGGGCCTGCAGGTGCCGGTTGCCGAGGGAGTGCGCCACCACACCCATTTCGTAGATGCTGCGGGCAGCGATGACCAGGACGTCGCTCGGCAGCACGGACACCACGATCAGGTTCGCGTCCTCGACGGCGAGGATGTCGCCGTCGCGCAGGTCCCCGGATCCGGCCGGGAGGCGGATGCCTAGCTCCTTCCCGTGGTCCGTGGTGACGCGCTGGATGCGTTTGACCAATTGGGCACTCGGCAGCACGACCTTCTCCTTGTGGAGGCCGGCGTACTTTTCGGGGTCGGGCAGTTCGTGCAGGTTGCCGAGGATTTTTTCGATGATCATGTGGTTCTCCTCCGGCGATCTAGAAAAGGAAGTAGCGCTGGGCCATGGGCAGCACGTCGGAAGGTTCGCAGGTGACGTCTTCGCCGTCGACCGTCACTTTGTAGGTTTCGGGGTCGACGGCGATGTCGGGCGTTTCGCCGTTGAACTTGAGGTCCGCTTTGCTCAGGTTCCGGATGCCGGACACGGGCCGGATGACGCGTTCCAGGCCAAGCTCTTCCGGGACACCGGCGTCGATCGCCGCCTGGGACAGGAAGGTGATGGAGGACTGCTGCAGCCCCTTGCCGTGGGTGGCGAACATCGGGCGCATGGTGCGTGGCTGCGGGGTGGGGATGGAACCGTTGGAGTCGCCCATGAGTGCGTAGGCAATCTGGCCGCCCTTGAGAACCAGTTCCGGCTTCACACCGAAGAAGGCCGGATTCCAGAGGACGAGGTCGGCGAACTTGCCCACTTCAACAGAGCCAATGGAGTCGGCCATACCCTGCGCGATCGCCGGGTTGATGGTGTATTTGGAGATGTAGCGCTTGATCCTGAAGTTATCGCTTTCCTCGCCCAGGCCGTCTGCAGCACCGTGGCTTGCGCCTGTGCTGTCCCTCCGGGGGTCCTTCAGGACGCCCCGCTGCCGCTTCATGGCGTCGGCCACTTGCCAGGTGCGGATGATGACTTCGCCGACTCGGCCCATGGCCTGGGAATCAGAGGACGTCATCGAGAAGATGCCCAGGTCCTGGAGCACGTCTTCGGCGGCGATGGTTTCGGCCCGGATGCGGGAATCGGCGAACGCCACGTCTTCCGGGATGTCCGGGTTGAGGTGGTGGCACACCATGAGCATGTCCAGGTGCTCTTCGATGGTGTTCCGCGTGTACGGGAGCGTCGGGTTGGTGGATGCCGGGAGTACATTGGGCAATCCGGCGATCTTGATGATGTCGGGAGCGTGCCCGCCGCCGGCACCTTCGGTGTGGAAGGTGTGGATCACGCGGCCGTCGATGGCCTTGATGGTGTCCTCCACGAATCCGCACTCGTTGAGGGTGTCGGTGTGGATGGCTACCTGCACATCGTATTCATCCGCTACGCGCAAGGACATGTCGATCGACGACGTCGTGGCGCCCCAGTCCTCGTGGACTTTGAGGCCCACTGCACCTGCGCGGATCTGTTCAGCGAGCGGCTCGATGGCAGAAGCGTGGCCTTTGCCGAGGAGGCCGATGTTGATCGGCAGCCCCTCCGCAGCTTGCAGCATCCGTGAAATGTGCCATTTGCCGGGCGTGATGGTGGTGGCCTTGGTACCTTCGGCCGGTCCCGTGCCACCGCCCACCATGGTGGTGATGCCGCTGCACAGTGCCGTGGGGATTTGGTCCGGGGAAATGTAGTGGATGTGGGTGTCCACGCCGCCTGCGGTGAGGATCTTGCCCTCGCCCGCGATCATCTCGGTGCTGGCCCCGATCACGATGTCCACGCCGTCGGCGATCTGGGGGTTGCCGGCCTTGCCGATCTTGAAGATGTGCCCGTCTTTGAGCGCCACATCGGCCTTGTAGATTCCGGTGTAGTCAAGGACCACGACGTTCGAAATGACGGTGTCCGGAACGTCGAGGGTCTGGTCCGAGGCTGCGTTGGTCTCAGGCAAACGGCCGTCGCGGGTCACCTGGCCGTTCTGCCCCATGCCGTCGCGGACCACTTTACCGCCGCCAAACATGACCTCTTCGCCGTAGACCGTGTAGTCCTTCTCGATCTCGAGGAAAAGTTCGGTGTCCGCCAAGCGGATGGAGTCGCCCGTCGTCGGGCCGTAAAGGTCTGCGTATTGCTTGCGCGAAATTTCAAAACTCACTGGGCTGTCCCTTCGGTGCTGTTCGCGGAGGCGGGAGCGGAATCAAGCGATCCGTTGACGGCGTTCCGCAGGCCGTAGACTTGGCGGCTGCCCGCAAGCGCAACGAGTTTGACGGTCTTGGAATCGCCCGGCTCGAAGCGCGCTGCCGTTCCGGCGGGGATGTCCAGGCGGCGGCCGTACGCGGCTTCGCGGTCAAAATCGAGGGCCGGATTCGCCTCGGCAAAGTGGTAGTGAGAGCCCACCTGGACTGGGCGATCGCCACGGTTGACGACGTCGACGGCGATTGCCTCGCGTCCGCTGTTGCAAGCGATGGGCTCTGCTTGGAGACGGTACTCACCGGGAATCATGTTGGCCTCCTAGCGGATCGGGTCGTGGACGGTGACGAGCTTGGTGCCGTCAGGGAAAGTGGCCTCAATCTGGACGTCATGGATCATCTCCGGCACGCCCTCCATCACATCCTCACGGCGAAGCAGTGTGGTCCCGTAGCTCATGAGTTCAGCGACGGTTTTCCCGTCGCGGGCGCCCTCAATCAGCTCGTAGCTGATGATCGCCACGGCTTCGGGGAAGTTGAGCTTCAGGCCGCGGGATTGCCGACGGCGGGCGAGGTCGGCCGCGACCACGATCATCAGCTTTTCCTGCTCACGGGGCAAAAGATGCATCGGTTCTCCTTAAAGTTGCGTGCTGCAGAAGCGGACATCAGATCACTCGAGGCTCAGATAAGCCGAGGACGTCGGGGCAGCTACTACGGTTATAACGCCAAACATCAGACATATCCAGCTCGACCCTTCACTGCCCCTCCCGAACGAATTGTGACCAGCCTAAAGCCTTGAGGTTTCCGCCAGATTTCCGTGCTCCTGCGGCATCAGGCCTTCTTAGCGCGGTGCTTCCTGACCTGCCAGACCACCAGAATCGCCACCACAATTACTGCCACCACGGCCGCGGCATCCCGGCCCACCACGCGCGCCACCTCTTCGTACGAATTTCCGGCCACAAAGCCGAGCGTCACGAACAAAGACCCCCAGATAATGCCGCCGCTGAAATTCCAGAACGCGAAGCGCCGGTAGGGCATGCGGCTGAGCCCGGCGAGCGCGGGCATGACGGCACGAAAGAAAGCGGTAAACCGGCCCAGAAGCACCGCGACGCCGCCTTTGTCTTTGAGGAAGTCTTCGGCCTTTTGCAATTGGGCGCGTCTTTTGTCCAGGATCTTCAAGGCCATCACGCGTGGGCCGAAGTGCTTGCCTATTTCGTAGCCCACGGTGTCTCCCGTGATCGCGGCGGTCACCACGATGGCGATCATGGCCCACAATTCGAAAAGCCCGCGGCTTGCAATCACCCCGCCGACCACCGCCGCCGTTTCACCGGGGATCACAAATCCCACAAAGATTGCATCCTCAGCGAACACGAGGGCGAAAACGATGCACGCGATCACGAGCGGGCTGGTATTCAGGAGTCCGTCCAAAAGCGCTTGCATGAAGAACAGTCTGGCAGTTGAGGTCCTCCTTGGGCAGGAGGCGTCAGATCCGGCTGCCGTTGCCCGTCCTGTGTGGGCCAGTCGAGAATGGTGAGTGTGAACGACAGTTTCGCTGACGCGACCTCCCGCCTGTGGCACGCAATCGGCGCCGATGATGCGGATTGGCCCGCCGCCCAGCTAACGACGGGGCCGCGGGCGGTCCTCCCGGCAGCTCTCGACGTGACAGGGCTGGCGACGGGGGCGGTTGCCGTCGCAACCGTGGCCGCAGCGCAGTTTCTCGCGGCTCGCCGCCAGTCAAAGCAGCCAGCGGTGACGGTAGACAGTCGCGAGTCGTGCGCAGCGTTCGCGTCCGAGAGGCTGTTCACCCCGGTCGGCTGGACCCGGCCACCGCTGTGGGACCCCATCGCCGGCAACTATCGTGCAGCGGACGCCTGGATCAGGCTGCACACCAACTACGCCAGCCACCGCGCCGCCGTCGAGCGGGTGCTTGGCGCCCATGACCGCGAAACAGTGCAGGCCGCAGTGGCCGGGTTGCGTGCCGGGGAATTGGAGACGGCGATCGTGGAGGCGGGCGGATGCGCCGGCGTCATGCACAACCGCAGCCAATGGCTCGCCTCGGCTCCGGGGATGGCGACCGCGGGCGCGCCGCCGCTGACCGTCGTCGAGCGCCGCTCATCCGGCGCCGGCACACCGAACGCGATCGGGCAACTGCCCTTCGACGGAGTGCGCGTGCTTGATCTGACGAGGGTGATCGCTGGACCGGTGTGCACCAAGTTCCTTGCCGGCTACGGTGCGGACGTGCTGCGGATCGACCCGCCGGGCTTTGACGAGGTGCCCTCGCTACTGCCTGAGACGACGCTCGGCAAACGTACCGCCGCTTTGGATCTCACGGCCGCAAGCGACCGCGCGATATTCGAGGAACTGCTCGCGGGTGCCGATGTGCTCGTATCGGGACTGCGGGCCGACGCCCTGAAACGCCTGGGCTACGATGACGAAGCCCTGACCTCCGTGAACCCCGGCTTGATCATCGCCAGCCTGGACGCCTACGGCTGGGATGGCCCTTGGCGCAATCGCCGCGGGTTCGACAGCCTGGTCCAGATGAGCTGCGGGATCGCCGACGACGGAGCCACCGCCACGGGCCAAGCGGAGCCGACCCCGCTTCCCGTTCAAGCCCTCGACCACGCGACCGGCTGGCTATTGGCCGCAGCCGTCGCCCGCGCCCTGGCCCGGCGCCTCACCCATACGGTAACGGCCCGCATCCAGGGCTCACTCATCGGCACGGCCAACCTGCTGTACTCGCTGACCCCGCCGAACGACCACCTATCGGTACCTACACCCAACGACTTCACCCTCACAGCAACCACCACGGACTGGGGGCCGGCGCGACGCGTGCCTCTTCCGGGGCGAATCGACGGCGTCGCCGCGCACTGGTCGCAGCAGGCCGGACCGCTCGGTCGCCACGCGGCCGTGTGGGCCACGGCCTAGTTTTCGCTTGGCACAAGTAAACCCCCGGAACCGTGCGGTTCCGGGGGTTCTAGGGTGGGCCCTGTGGGGATCGAACCCACGACCCACGGATTAAAAGTCCGATGCTCTACCAACTGAGCTAAAGGCCCCTGCCGACTGTAGAAACAGCCATAAATACTGTACCTCAAGCTCAAGGCCGTTTTGACACGGGCAGCACCCGCGCCGTCGTGACCTCTTTTAGCGCAAACCCCGGCGCCGCCCCGAGGGCCACTACAGGTGCGCCCCGAGCCCCGCGCAACAGACACTGCGACGAGCCCCAGTCAAGAGTGCACGAGCGAAAACACAGGAGTAGCGTTGGGGCATGAGCGAACAATCGGGACCTCCTGTGTACGGCGGAGCAAATAGGCACCACAAGCCGAAGCCCTTCGCGCCGGTTGACTTCGAGCCGTTTGCCGGCGGAGCGGACCCCGCGCGCGTGTCCGAAGCCGCGCACCTTGCCGCCCAGGCCCTCGTGCGGCGAGGTCGGGATAGCGATGATCCCAAGATCACCAGACGCCTAGTGAAGCTCGCTGACGAGCAAGGCCTGGAAGCCATCGCTGAAATGTGGGCCGAGAGCCCCGCCCGGTCCTTGCCCGGCGCCTTGTGGCGGCTCTATGCATTGCGCGCGGCCACCATGCAGGACTCCGAGCGCATCTCCGTGTACTTCAGGGCCGGCCGGGACACCGCCCAGGTTTCCCACGTTGTGGCAGGCGCCGCAGAGCCGCCGGGAGCCGATGAAATGAAGCAAATGGCGGACGCTATTCTTTCGGGAGCGTTCGACGGCGATTTCGACGTCGCGCTGGAACGCTCAGCCGCGTTTTGCCGCGTCGTCGCGCTCGGCCAAGCCACCCTGGCGGACAGTGCAGAGCATTCCAACGAAGGCCACGCAAGCAAGCTGACCCGGAACTCCCACCAGCTCGTGAAGACTGCGGAAGATCTCGAGCACGCGGCCAATGCGTGGCGCCTCGGAGAGCTGGATTGACATGAAATATAAGGGCGGGGGGCCGTCACAACCACCTCCGGCGCCAACTGTCAATGTTGACTTAGCTCGGACGACGTAGAAAACTGAAACTGGTGTCGAACCGCGAAACCCCCGGGCTTCAACTTATAGCCGCTTCGAGCGGCCTACCGCCGAGAGGCGTATCCGGTTCGGCACCATTTTTATGCCCTTCGGCGAAGACGCCGCCCCACCCCCATCCCTCCCGCCTACCGGAAGCCAAATGAAGCTGCGTCTCTTCCCCCAGGAACCCGCCGGTTTGCAGTTGTTGTCGCAAATGGCCCGCCAGATTCTTGAGGCAACCGGGACGCTTTCTGAGATCTTCGGAGCACCTGTCGCGGAGCACGAACGGCTTGTGGAGGAGATGCACGAACACGAGGCGAAATCCACGGACCTGCATTTCGCCCTCCTGACCCACATGCGCACGAGTTTCGTGAACCCGCTCCCCCGCGAGGACATGTACGCCCTTTCCCGTTTCCTCAACGAGGCGATGGAAAAGCTGGATGCCGCGGCTGAGCTCGTAGCCCTCTACAAACTGGACCGGGTGCCCAAGCGCGCGGCGGACCAGTTGGAGATCATCAGCCGCCAGGCAGAACTCACGGTTGATGCCATGCGCCAGCTGGACGATCTGGACGAGCTCGAGGATTACTGGATCGAGGTCCTGCGGCTGGCCAAGCGTGCTGAGCGCAGCCACCGGACCTGGGTGGCCGAGATGCTCCGCGACATGAAGTCCACCCAGTTTTCGAGGAACCGCGACGTAGCCAACCAACTAGTGGACGTCACCAAGGACATGCGCCGTGTCGCAACGCAGGTAGGCAGCATCATCGTCAAGGAAGCATGAGGTGGCGGTCGCGTTCTTCGCCCTTGTGGTGGTCCTGGCGGCTGGCTTCGCATTCCTGAACGGCTTCCGCGATGTCTCCACCGCCGTCGCGCTCTCCGTGCGGACGCGGGCCCTCACTCCGTCAGTTGCGGTTGTGTTGGCGGCCATCTTCAACTTTGCCGGGGTGCTGCTCAGCGGCGGTTTCGCGCTGGTCTTCAGCCAGGCGTGGGTGGTTCTCCCGTCGGGAATGAACGGGCTCACGATGCTCGCCGCAGGGCTGTGTAGCGCCATCCTATGGGGAATCTACGCTTGGTGGCGCGGCGTGCCGCTCTCGTCAACCCATGCCTTGGTGGGAGGCTTGGTGGGCGCCGGTGCTGCAAGCACAGTGATGGGAGGCAGCTCCGTCAACGAAGTAGACAGTATTTTGCTCGCGCAAGTAGTCTTGCCGTTGCTGCTTTCCCCCCTGATTGCCTTCCTTGGCGCCTATCTTCTCGTGTGGCCTGTCACGTGGGCGGCGCGCTACACCCAGCCCGATGTCGTGCATGGCCGCTTCCGCCATGCGCAGTCCGTCTCGGCCGCTGCCGTCGCGTTCGGTCATGGCCTGCAGGACGGGCAAAGATCCGTAGCGGTGATCCTGTTGGGCGCCGTTGCGGCCGGGGTGTCCGACCCCAATGACCTCCCGTTCTGGGTCATCTTGTTGGTGGCTGTCATGCTCACGGCGGGAACGCTTTGTGGTGGTTGGCGCATCTCGTACACCTTGGGTTACAAGCTGACGCGGGTGGACCCGATGCGGGGATTCATCGCCCAGAGCCTGACCTCGCTGATGTTGTTCGTGGGTGCCATCGGCTTCCACTTGCCGCTTTCCACCACGCACACTGTGACGTCTGCGGTGCTCGGCGCAGGAACCAACCAGAACTTTTCCGTCACAAACCGTCGGATGGTGCTGCGGATCCTGGGGTTCTGGGTCGCGACGCCGTTCGTAACCGCCGCAGTGGCGTGCGTCCTTGGGCTGGCGCTCTCGCCGCTGTCCCGCTGAGTTCAGCGGACCCTTCGCGTCGATTGCTCCGTAACTGCCGTTATGAGCCGCCAAAACGGCAGTTAAAGGAGCAATCGATTGGGCCCACGCCGCCAGGGTTCCCCGGCCGGGGGCCTTCACCGGCGAGGGTGGCGGTGGGGCTTATCCGAACCGGCCGGAGACGTAGTCTTCCGTGGCCTTCTGGGACGGGTTGTTGAAGATGGTAGTGGTGTCCGCGAACTCGATGAGCTTGCCGGGCTTGCCTGTGCCGGCGATGTTGAAGAACGCGGTCTTGTCGGAAACACGCGCAGCTTGCTGCATGTTGTGCGTCACGATCACCACGGTGTACTCGTCCTTGAGCTCATTGATGAGGTCTTCGACTGCCAAGGTGGAGATGGGGTCCAGCGCCGAGCAGGGCTCGTCCATAAGGATGACCTGCGGTTCCACCGCGATGGCTCGGGCAATGCAGAGCCGCTGCTGCTGGCCGCCGGAGAGTCCGGAGCCGGGCTTCTCGAGGCGGTCCTTGACCTCGTTCCACAGGTTGGCGCCGCGCAGGGACTTCTCCACGAGTGCGTCGGCCGCGCCCTTGCTGATCCTCTTGTTGTTCAGTTTCACGCCGGCCAGCACGTTGTCGCGGATGGACATCGTGGGGAACGGGTTGGGCCGCTGGAACACCATGCCGACTTGGGTGCGGACAGTCACGGGGTCCACGCCGGGTCCGTAGAGGTTGTCGCCGTCGAGCAGCACTTCGCCTTCAACGCGCGCGCCCGGAAGCACTTCGTGCATGCGGTTCAACGTGCGCAGGAAGGTGGACTTGCCACAACCGGACGGGCCGATGAATGCCGTGACCGATTTGGCTTCAATGTTGATGTTGACGCCTTCAACGGCCAGGAAGCTGCCGTAGTAGACGTTCAGATCCTTGACGTCGATCCGCTTAGACATGGTGTTCCTTCGGTGCTGTGGTTGGAAGTTTGCTGGTGGCCTGGTGGCTCAACGGCCGGCCTTGGGGGCGAAGATCCGGGCGATCAGCCTGGCGCCGAGGTTCAGGAGCATCACCAGGATGATCAGGACCAGCGCGGCACCCCATGCCCGCTGGCTCGATGGGTCCGGGTTGGACGGCGAGGTCGGGTTCAGGATCTGCGTGTAGATGAACGTCGGCAGCGAGGCCATCCAGCCGCCGAACACGTTGTTGTTGATGGTGGTGGCGAAACCCGCGGTGACCAGGATCGGTGCAGTCTCGCCAATCACGCGGGCGATCGCCAAGGTGACGCCGGACGCGATGCCGGAAATCGCCGTCGGGATGACCACCTTGAGGATGGTGCGCCACTTGCGGACACCCAGCGCGTAAGCCGCTTCACGGAGCTCGTTCGGGACGATCTTGAGCATTTCCTCGCTGGAGCGGACCACCACCGGGATCATCAGGACTGAAAGCGCGACGGCGGCGACCGCACCCGTCTTGGTGCCCGGGCCGACCACTGCGAAGAAGAAAGCTGCGGAAAAGAGACCTGCCACGATCGAGGGGATACCCGTCATGACGTCGACGAAGAACGTAATGGCACGGGCGAGGGCCCGGTCGTTGCCGTACTCAACGAGGTAGATAGCCGTCAGCAGGCCCACCGGAACCGAGATGACTGTGGCGAGCAAGGTGATCTGCACGGTGCCCAGAAGCGCGTGGTAGATGCCGCCGAGGACCTTCGTGCCTTCATCGACGCTCTTGTTGTCGAGGGAACCTGTGACGCCGTTCATGGAAGTCGTCAGGAAGCCGGGGGTGATGATGCCCGGGATGCCGTTCACGAGGACGGTCCAGATCACCGAAATCAGGGGCAGCAGCGCCACAAGGAACGAGCCGACGATCAAGCAGGTGGCGAGCTTGTCGCTCGCCTTGCGGCCGCCTTCGACCGCCGCGCTCCAGCCGACCAGGCCGATCGCGAAGAGGATGGCGGACACGAGGCCCCAGCCGAAGGCGTTGAAGCCGATCAGCGCAAGGATCGCTGCGCCGAGCACAAGCGCGACGGCGAGGACGACATACGGTGCGAATGCGGGCAACTGGCCCTTCGTCAGTGCGGAGCGTTTGCGCGCCACGGGGGCTGTGACAGTCATTAGTTGGCTCCCGAGAATTCTTTGTGCCTGGAGATGATCCAGCGTGCAATCATGTTGACACCCAGGGTGATGACGAACAATACCAAGCCGGCTGCGATCAACGTGCTGACCTTGAGTCCGCTGGCTTCAGGGAAGTTCAAGGCGATTTCCGCGGCGATGGTCTGGTTGCCGGTCTGGATCAGGCTTGCGGTCAGGACGCCGGAGGACAGGACCAGTGCGACGGCCATGGTCTCGCCAAGTGCACGGCCGAGGCCCAGCATGATGGCGCTCACGATACCCGGGCGGCCGAAGGGCAAAACAGCCATCTTGATCATCTCCCAGCGGGTCGCGCCGAGGGCCAGGGCGGCTTCCTCGTGGAGCTTCGGGGTCTGCAGGAAGATCTCCCGCGACAGTGAAGTGATGATCGGCAAAACCATGACGGAAAGGACGATGCTCGCGGTCAGGATGGTCTTGCCGGTAGCCGAAGCCGGGCCTTGGAAAATCGGCAACCAACCCATGTTGCTGGCCAGCCAGCCGTAGGCGGGCGAAATCTGGGGGGCGAGGAACGCCGCGCCCCATGCGCCGTAGACCACGGAAGGAATGGCAGCGAGGAGGTCCACCACGTAGCCAAGGCCCGAGGCAAGCCTGCGGGGCGCGTAGTGCGAGATGAACAGGGCGACGCCGATGGCTACGGGAGTGGCGATCACAAGGGCGATGACGGCGGCAATCAGGGTTCCCACCACGATCGGCCCAATGTAGGCGAAGAAGCCTTGGCCGCCTTGGATGTCCGCGGGTGGAGCCACAAGCGCCGGAATGGCCTGGATTACAAGGAAAAGTGCGACGCCGAAGAGAACCACGAGGATCAGGCATCCCGCGGCCAGGGTGGCTCCGGAAAAGACCTTGTCCCCGGCGCGTCCGGCACCTTGGGAAGTGGTCAAGGAGTTGGTGGTCACTTCACGATCCTTCAGATTCACTCAAAAATGGCCAAGTTCCCCGCCCCGTCCGGTGATGTTTCACCAGCGCGGGACGGGGAACCTCGATATTCAGGGTAGTGGTGCCGCGGTCCGCAGCACCACTACTCCATTGTGGTCCTTAGGCCTTGGCCTTGATGGAGTCAAGAGCGGCCTTTGCCTTGTCCTGCAGCGCCTTGGAGAGCGGAGCGGACTTGGCGGAGCCGGCAGCAGCCTGCTGGCCGGCGTCGGAGACTACGTAGCTCTCGAATGCCTTGACCAGATCAGCGGTTGCCTGCTTGTCGTAGGTGGTGCAGACGACGTGGTAGGAAACCAGGACTACCGGGTAGGCCGAGGAATCCGTGGTGGTGCGGTCGAGCTTGATGGAAAGATCGCCGGTCGGGCGGCCGGCAACAGGCTTGCCCAGTTCAACAGCCTTGGCAGCAGCGGCAGGGGAGATCTTGACGAAGTCCGAGCCAACCTTGATCTGTGCGGTGCCAAGCTTGCCGGAGACTGCGGAGTCGTCAGCGTAGGTCACGGCACCCGGGGTGTCGGTGACGGTCTTGACGACGCCGGAGGTGCCCTTGGCGTTTTCGCCCTTCAAGGATGCCGGCCACAGGCCAGCAGCCTTGTCGGTCCAGACCGAAGGAGCAGCAGATGCGAGGTAGTCCGTGAAGTTCTGGGTGGTGCCGGAGTCGTCAGAGCGGTTGACCGGGGTGACCTTGAGGTCCGGAAGCGTGACGCCGGCGTTCAGGGCGGCGATTGCCGGGTCGTTCCAGTTGGTGATCTGGCCGCGGAAGATCTTCGCAACGGTGTCGGCGTCGAGCTTCAAGTCCTTGACGTTAGGAATGTTGAAGGCAACGGCGATCGGGGAGATGTACACCGGGATGTTGATGGCACCGTCGGTGCCGCACTTGGTCTTTGAGGTGGCCAGCTCAGCGTCGCTCAGGTAGGCGTCAGAGCCTGCGAACTGTGCGGAGCCGTCGAGGATGGCCTTACGGCCTGCGCCCGAGCCGTCCGGGGAGTACTGGACGGTGGCACCCGGGTTCGCGGAAGCGAAGTTGGTCTTCCAGGCGTCCATTGCGGCGCCCTGCGCCGATGAGCCGATACCGGTCAGGGTGCCGGTGACCTTGACGCCTGCGGTGCTCTGGGTGGCTGCCGGGGTGGCGCCGGTTGCGTTGTCTGAACCGCAAGCGGTCAGCGCAAGGGCGCCGACTGCGAGGACCGCGATTGCCGCATTGCGGCCGAAGCGAGTTGCCTTCACTGGGATGTACCCCTTCCAGGGATTCTCTGATGCGTACCGAGGGAGAAAGTCGGCATACGAAAGATTTGCGTACGTGTTTGTACCTTGATTGACGGTAAGAGCCGCAGGTAACGGGATCGGCGGTCCAAAGTGAACGGAAGGTGAACGGCTGTGGACCATTGGCTTACATGTGCAGCGTCGCCCTTGCGCATGGCGTGTCATGAGGGATTAAGTGACGCCCCTCACTTTGTGGCTCGCCCGGCGGGCCGCACTCCGTAAGCCGCTCCTGAATAGACTTGAGCCATGACCGCGCCCCAAGGACTTTCAGCAAGCAGGAAATTCCTGCGGGCGCGGCTCCGCACCGGCTTCATCCGCAGCCGGAACTCGTTGGTTCCGGCCGTCCAGATGACCGTGTGCGCCGTGGGCGCCTACGCGTTCGCTGAATATATCTTGGGGCACTCGGGACCCCTTTTCGCCGCGACCTCGTCGCTGATCGCGCTCGGTTTCTCGCGGGATCCACGGCTTCGCCGGGTGGTGGAAGTCGGGTTTGGCTGCACCCTCGGGATCGTCGTGGGTGATCTGCTCCTTCACTGGCTGGGTTCGGGGATCTGGCAGGCCGCCGTCGTCCTTCTTTTCTCCATCCTGTTGGCACGTTTCCTGGACGGTGGCTCCATTTTCACCACCCAGCTCGGCCTGCAGTCGCTGCTCGTCGTCTTGCTGCCCGCGCCGGCCGGGGGACCGTTCACCCGGAGCATCGACGCCGTCGTGGGCGGGGTTTTCGCGCTCCTCGTCACCATGCTGGTCCCGAAGGACCCACGCAGGGAGCCGCGCCAGGACGTCCGCAAACTCCTGCACGAACTCTCGGAGGTGCTCCGTGAGTGTGCCGACGCATTGATCAACAGCGACTCGACCCAGGCCTGGCATGCCCTCATCCGGGGCCGGAATTGCCAACCCCTCGTGGATCGGATGCGCCAATCCCTCAAGGCCTCCGGTGAGGTGGCCACGCTGGCCCCCGCCTATCGTCGGCACCGCGACGAGCTGACCATGCTGGAGGAATCACTGGATTCCATCGACCTCGCCCTTCGCAATGGACGGGTGTTCGCGCGGAGGCTCACGAGCGCCATCAACCATGCAGCCTTGACGGACGAGGCGACGGACAGCATTTCGGAGGTCCTGCAGGACACTTCTGCAGCCGTCGAGGAGCTGTCGCTCGGTCTCGCGGAAGTGCACGACGGCGCCCGCCGCGCCCACCTGCGCGGTGCTCGGCAGGACTTGGCTGACATTGCCACCCGGCTGCACCCCAAAATGCTGCACGTCCAAAAGCTCGAGGGCGAAACAGTGGTGATGCTCTTCCGGCCGCTCATGGTGGACCTGCTCGAAGCCGCGGGCATGGACCCCCGGGAAGCCCGCGACGTGCTTCCTCCCTTGCAGTGAGTCGCACCTGACTGTCCTACCCCTCCACTAGCCTTGTACGCATGGCTTCCAAGACCTCACGCACTTCCAAGACACCCGCGTACAAATGTGCCGAATGCGGGTGGACCACGGTCAAGTGGGTGGGGCGCTGCGGTGAGTGCCAGGCGTGGGGCACCGTGGAGGAGACCGGCGCCACGGTAGCGCGTACGACGGCGGCAACAACGGTTTTGGAGCCGGCCCGCCGCATAGCCGAGGTAGACGGGACCACGGCCGCTTTCCTGCCCACCGGCGTCGACGAACTGGACCGCGTCCTGGGTGGAGGGCTGGTTCCCGGCGCGGTGATCCTGCTCGCCGGGGAACCCGGCGTCGGGAAATCCACCCTCCTGCTGGATGTCGCTGCGAAGTTCGCCCGCACGGGGCAGGACGTCCTGTACGTCACGGGCGAGGAATCGGCGGCCCAGGTCAAGCTCCGCGCGGAACGGATTGACGCGGTCGCGCATACCCTCTATCTCTCGGCGGAAACGGACCTCGGGCAGGCGCTGGGGCAAGTGGAGAAGCTCGAGCCGAAGCTGCTGATTGTGGACTCGGTACAGACCCTCAGCAGCGCGGATGTCGAAGGTAGCGCCGGAGGCGTTTCACAGGTCCGGGAAGTCGCGGCGTCCATCATCGCCGCCGCAAAGCGCGGCAATATGACCACCCTGTTGGTTGGCCACGTGACGAAGGACGGCGCCATTGCCGGTCCGCGTCTTTTGGAGCACTTGGTGGACGTTGTGTGCCAGTTCGAAGGCGAGCGCCATTCCCGGCTCCGCTTGTTGCGAGCGGTCAAGAACCGCTACGGGGCCACGGACGACGTCGGCTGTTTCGACCTGAATGAAACGGGCATCGAAGGCCTCGCCGATCCCAGCGGGCTTTTTGTATCACGGACACGGGAGCCGGTGTCCGGCACCTGCATCACCGTGACCATGGAAGGCCGGCGCCCGCTGCTGGCCGAGGTGCAGTCGCTCCTGGCCGAAAGTGCCAGCTCACAGCCGCGCAGGGCCACGAGCGGCCTGGACAGCTCGCGCGTCGCCATGCTCCTGGCCGTGCTCCAACAGCGGGCCGGCTGCATCCTGCACAAGGACGACTCCTACGTGGCCACTGTCGGAGGAGTTAAATTGAGCGAACCGGCCACCGACCTGGCGGTGGCGCTTGCCGTGGCCTCGGCAAAGGCGCGCAAAGCACTGCCCCAGCGGCTCATTGCCTTCGGCGAGGTGGGCCTGGCCGGCGAGGTCCGTCCCGTTCCCGGAATCAACCAGCGCATCCACGAGGCCCAGCGGCTTGGTTTCACCCACGCCGTGGTGCCCGCCAGCCCCAACGGACCGGGACCTGTTCCGGAGGGATTCTCGGTCCGCGAGGTGGCACACCTGGCCGAGGCCTTGGAGTTGCTGATCACCTAATGGCCGGGTTGGCCTCGGAGTGTCGGGCGCGGGCTTAGTCCCGTCCACCGGAAGATTATCCCCATGACAAAAAGAAATGTGCTCATTGGGGGACGCCTCTTCTTTGCGCTCTTGACACTTGCAGCCGTCGGGACGCAGCTCGCGATCCACATCGGCCTGGGCTTCGATCCGTGGAACTTCTTCAGCTACTTCACCAATCTGTCCAACATCTTCGCGTCGGTGGTGCTGTTGATCAGCGGCTACCGGGTGCTGGTTGGCAAGCGGCCCAGCGAGCTCGACGACGCCACCCGGGGCACTGCGACGATCGCCATGGCCGTGGTGGGACTCGTCTTCGGCGCACTCCTCGCGGGACAGGACCTCGGCTCCTTGCTCCCCTGGGTCAACTTCGTCGTCCATTACCTCATGCCGGTTGTCATGGTGGCCGATTGGCTGTTCCAGCCTCCGCGCTCCAGGTTGACCGTCAAGCACCTCTGGTACTGGCTGCTCTACCCGGTTGCGTACCTCGTCTACAGCCTGATCCGCGGCTCTTTCGTAAACTGGTACGCCTATTGGTTCATCGACCCCATGCGCGCAGGCGGTTGGGGTGGAGTGGCGGTTTTCGCAGTAGCGATCTCCGTGGGATTCCTCGTGGTGAGCCTCGCCATGCTCGGACTGGGAAACAAGCTCGAACGCCAAGTGAGCTACTGACCGCCCCCAAGCCCACGTCGCCCACTGGGGGATTACTTCGCCGTTAGAGGACTATTTCGCCGGGTTGTGCGTGCCGATCGGGACCAGCGTCAGCTTCGGGTGGTTCTTCTCGATCCGGCGCAGAGCCCAGACGTCGTTGAACAACGCGAGGTATTCGCCGTCGGACCTCAGCAGCACCTCAGCGCCCGGGACGTTGGCGAGCGCCGGCATGGCCTCCGCCGTCGAGATCCTCGCCATCGAGTACGGGAGGCGCTCCAAGCGCATCGGGGCGTTGAAGTCGTGGGCCATGCGGTCCTCGACTACTTCGAACTGCATGGGACCTACAGCCGCGAGCACGGGTGCCTGGTCGCCCCGGACGTCGGAACGGAGCACCTGGATGACGCCTTCGTGCTCAAGCTGCTCGATGCCGCGGCGGAACTGCTTGAAGCGGCTGGGGTCCTGGGACCTGGCCACCTGGAAATGCTCGGGGGCAAAGAGCGGAATGGCGGGGAATTCCACCGGTTCGTCCAGGAACAGGCTGTCCCCTACGCGGAGTGAGGACGCGTTGACCAAACCAACGACGTCGCCGGGGTAGGCCTCGTCGATGACTTCACGTTCGCGCCCGAACACCTGCTGGGCGTACTTGGTGGCGAAGGACTTGCCGGTGCGTGTCTGCGTGACCACCATGCCGCGCTCAAAGACCCCGGAGCACACACGGATGAACGCAACGTGGTCGCGGTGGGCCTTGTTCATGCCGGCCTGGACCTTGAAGACGAACCCGGCGAAGGGAGCATCAACGGAACGCGGCTCGCCGTCGATGTCCGGGCGGGGTGCAGCCGGAGGCGCGAAGTCCACCAGGGCGTCCAAGATCTCCTTGACGCCGAAGTTCAAGGCCGCCGAGCTGAAGAGAATGGGTGTCGCCGTTCCGGCGTGGAAGCTCTCCACGTTGAACTCAAGGTTTGATTCGATCACGAGTCCGGCTTCATCGACGGCGTCGCTCCAGTTGTTGCCCTGGGTCTCGGCTGCTTCTTCCGGAGTGAAGTACTCGGTGATGGCGATGTTGGCGCCGGCATTGTTGCGCGCGAACCGTGCGAAGCGGTCGTTGCGCAGGTCCCAGACTCCACGGAAGTCGCCCGAAATGCCCACGGCCCACGTCAAGGGCATGGGCTGGAGTCCGGTGCGTTCCGTGATCTCGTCCATCAGCGCGAGGGCGTCCAGGCCCGGGCGGTCCCATTTGTTGATGACCGTGATGATGGGCAGGTTCCGCTGCTTGCAGACCTCGAAGAGCTTCATGGTCTGCGTTTCCAGGCCCTTCGCGGCGTCCACCAGCATCACTGCGCAGTCGACGGCGGCCAGGACGCGGTAGGTGTCCTCGGAGAAGTCGGCGTGGCCAGGGGTGTCCAGCAGGTTGATCACGGTGTCCCGGTAGGAGAACTGCAATGCCGCGGAGCTGATGGAAATACCGCGGTCCTTTTCCATCTGCATCCAGTCGGAAACAGTTTCCTTGCGGTTGGCCTTGCCGCTCGACGCACCGGCGGTGCCGATGACCTTGGCGTGCAGGGCAAGGGCTTCCGTGAGCGTGGACTTGCCGGCGTCAGGGTGCGAAATGACCGCGAAAGTCCGACGCCGGGAGGCCTCGTGGTGAATTTCCTGGACTCGGGCGGGGCTCAGGACTTCTTGGGACACGGTGCTACTTTCGCTGCGATCTGGGCGTTGCCCGCACTGTAACGACGGGCCGAACGTGGAATGGAGGCTGGATACGGGCCCTGTGCCGGCCGGGGGCCAACTCAGGGAGCGGCACGATTTGCGCGCCAGCCAAGATACCAAGTTTATCGCAGCCCGGGACCACGCCGGAGGCAGCGTCCCAAGGCCAGCGCTTAACAGGATCGAAACGAGGTGCACAAACCTCCGAAATCACCTGCCGATAGTTTGAATCAATGGCGGACACGTCCAGCCCGGATTGGAGCCATCCGCCAGGAAAACACCCGAGCAGCCGACGACGGCATGAAAGGAACAGGGCATCAATGAAACCAGGGAATGACTTGTTCTACGATCCCCTCGGCCCCTCCCCCGTTGCGAACCCGGCCGCGAACTTCGCGGCGAACCCCGCGGGGTTCACGGAAGCGAACTCCGCCGCGCCCAGGAGTTGGCCCCCGCAAGGACACCGTCCGGACGCCAGCACAGGTGGAACCCACGTTCCTGCGAGGCAAACGCATCCGGACACCGGAAGTGCCGCGGCCCGGGAAGCCGCGCTGCAGAGTGTGCGACGCGACCTTGAGCGACTCGCGCGCCTTCGGACGGCTCCCTGAGGGCCCGGGAACCGAGCTGAAAGTGGCGGTGCGGCGGCCGCCGTCGAACGCGTTTCGAAGCACCCGCCACATAACCTTCTTTGGGGCACTTTAAGGCTTGCCTGTGCGGTTCTTGCCGGTCTATACCTCTATCATTGAGCTTGCGGGAAACCTGGCATTTTGATCCCGTCGTCTCAGTGCTGAAAACCGGCATACTTGCGGGCGCGCCTGCCTGCACCTTTGAAGGGAACACCTATGGCTCGGAGCCCCGAAGAATCGCTCAAGGCGACTCTGGGCAGGGTGGCCCCCGGAACACCGCTGCGCGACGGCCTGGAACGCATCCTCCGTGGGCGCACTGGCGCCCTCATTGTGCTGGGAACGGACCGGACCATCGAGTCAATCTGCTCTGGCGGCTTTGAAATCGGCATCGATTTCTCCCCCACGAGGCTCCGTGAGCTCGCGAAGATGGACGGCGCCATCATTTGCGACAAGGACGCCGGGAACATCCTTCGTGCCGCAGTACAACTTGTGCCGGACTCCAGCATCGAGACCCAGGAATCAGGAACGCGTCACAGGACGGCCGAGCGCGTGGCCATCCAGACCGGAGTTCCGGTGATTTCGGTCAGCCAGTCCATGCAGATCATCGCCCTCTACGTCAACGGCCTGCGACACGTGCTGGAGGGCTCAGAGAAAGTCCTCGCCCGCGCCAACCAGGCTCTCGCAACCCTCGAACGCTACAGCGCCCGCCTGGACCAGGTCACCAGTGCCCTGTCGGCCCTCGAAATCGAAGCCATGGTCACGGTCCGGGATGTAGCTGTCACCCTTCAGCGCCAGGAAATGGTCCGGCGCATTGCCGAGGAAATCGCACAGTACGTCTTGGAGCTGGGTGAGGACGGCAGGTTGCTCTCGCTGCAGTTGGAGGAGCTCACCACCGGCCGCGGCCCGGGCAGCGACGTGATCATCCGCGACTACGCCGGCGCCGACGCCTCGCCGGAGGACATCGACGGCGCGGTGCAGGCCCTTCTGGATCTTGGCCCGGCAGAGCTGATTGATCTGGGCAAGATCGCCGGGATCATCGGATTCGCCGGGGGCATGGACGTGCTCGACGCCGGTGTGCAGCCGCGCGGCTACCGCCTCTTGTCCGGGCTGAAGTCGGTTCCGAAAGCCGTGGCCGACCGTTTGGTGGAGCACTTCGGTGGACTCCAGCACCTCATGGCCGCCACTATCGACGATCTCATGACCGTGGACGGCATCGGCGACCAGCGTGCCCGAACCGTCCGCGAAGGGCTCAGCCGCATGGCCGAAGCCAGCCTGCTGGACAGGTTCCTCTAGCCCAGCTGGAAGACCGTTTTGGTGCTCGCCTTGTTTCCCAGTACGGCCTTGAAGGTGTACGTACCGGTGGCCGGCTTGGCCGAGATTACCCCACAGCCCTCCGTCGTCCGGTTACGTTGCCACGGGAAGTTGGCGATCTCGCTCTTGCCCGGATCGATCTGCTTCACGAGGTCATCGCCTTTCGCTTGGCAGTCCTTGGAGGAGAAAATCCGGTCCTCGCCGCTCATCACCAGGAATTCCATCTGGGACGTGCCGACGTTGACCTGGCACGGTGCTGCTCCGCCGTTGGTGATCTTCATGCTCAGCACGGGGTTCTGCCCGGCCGCATAGGCAGGCTGGTCCGTGGACGCCGTTACCGTCACCAGATTGAGGTCGCAGACCGGCGTAGCCGTGGGCGTTGTGGTGGCCGCGATGGGATCCGTCGAAGGGGCCTGGCTTGCAGGAGCGGCTCCGACTGCCTGGGTCTCGGGTGCGCCGGGATCAGCCTTGCCTGCAAGGGATGAACTCATGGCAACGACCCCGGCCACGAGCATCGCCAGGACCACGAGGAGGGCACCGAAAACAACCAGCCTCCGACGCCGGTAAACGGCAGGGCTCGTCCGTCGCCTTTGGGGCCGGACCCCATTCGCCGAACGGTTTGCGCCTGCGGTCCGGGCAGGGCTTTTTGCCGACGGCGACGTGCGCGCCCTCGGCGGTTGCTTGCCCTTGTTGACCATGCTTCTAGGCTAGGCAACGCAGGGCCTGGATGGCGCCACACCACGCCGCCGAGGCCTGATCGGAGCCAGTATGACCTATGTCATCCCCGCGACTCCACTACAGTGGATGGCAGGAATCGGCCGCCAACAGGGCCTGCCACGAACCGCAGCGAGGATCTCCATGTCACTGCCAGGCGCCGCTGAACTTGCCGGCACCCATCACCTCACGGACCTGCACCAGTCCATGGACCGCTGGTTCTCCGAGGTGGCCCGCGTATTGCCATGGAGATCACCGGACTGCAGCCCGTGGGGAATCCTGGTCAGCGAGGTAATGCTGCAGCAGACTCCGGTAGTTCGCGTCCTGCCGGTGTGGGAGGACTGGATGGCACGCTGGCCGGAACCTGCGGATCTCGCAAAGCAACCTGCGGGCGAGGCCGTGCGACATTGGGGCAGGCTCGGTTATCCCCGCCGCGCGCTCAGGCTCCACGCGGCCGCCGTCGCGATCGTGGAACAGCATGGCGGCAGGGTGCCGGACACGCACGCATCGCTGTTGAGCCTTCCCGGCGTCGGCGACTATACGGCAGCGGCCGTGGCGGCTTTTGCATTCGGGCGCCGCGAAACCGTGGTGGACACGAACATCCGGCGAGTCCATGCCCGGCTCGTTTCGGGACTTGCACTCCCGGCGCCGTCGCTCACCGCGTCGGAGATGCGCCTCGCCGAATCCCTCATGCCCGACGACGTCAAGCTCTCCGTCCGCTGGAACGCTTCCGTCATGGAACTCGGAGCGCTGGTGTGCACCGCCCGCTCCCCCAAGTGCCCGGACTGCCCCGTCCGCGATTCCTGCGCGTGGCTTGCCGCAGGTGAACCGCCGCCGACGTACACGCCCAAAGGCCAGGCGTGGCACGGCACAGACCGGCAGCTGCGGGGTGCCGTCATGGCCGTATTGCGCGTAGCCGAATCGCCGGTAGCCCCTGAACTGTTCGAGCGCCCCGCGGCCGACCTCGGTTTCGCCGCCGATGGCGCTGCCGTCCCGCTGGCTGCCCTGCATCGCTTGAATTCGGCCCCGGAACAGCTGGAACGGGCTCTCGAGGGGCTCCTGCGGGACGGCTTGGCTGAGATGCACGACGGCGGACTGCGGCTCCCGGCCTAGGCTTCCGTTTGCTCTCGTTCCGCTACGGTGCTTCCTTCACGACGTGGCCGGTTTGCGGGCTGGCTTCCGGGCTGGCTTGCGGGCTGGCTTGCGGGCTGGCTTGCGGGCTGGCTTCCGGGCTAAAAGATACGCCTGCCGGGTTTTCTCGTACTTGTCGTCCGGTTCGCGGAGAAGCTGCGCTTCGACAACAAAGCCGGCTTGAAGGAGGAGTTCCGTGATGCGTTCAGGTGGCAAGCGGTAGGCGTCGAGGTCGATCTCGTGGCCATACGCGAAGCCCAGGTGCCTGGGCTCGTCGCCTGCCTGGAACGCGAGCAGCAGCAAGCCGCCCTCCAGGAGCGTCCGATGGAATTCGGCGAACACCCCCGGCAAGCGGGCCGGCGGCGTATGGATGATCGAATACCAAGCGACGATGCCACCCAAGGTGCCGTCCGCCAACTCCAGGGCCTCCATCGACCCTTCATCAAACCGCAGTCCGGGGTGGTCCCTGCGGGCTACTGCCACCATCTCCGGCGACAGGTCGACGCCGAAAGCCGCCAAGCCAAGGGAATGCAGGTGCGCCGTGAGCCGCCCAGGCCCGCAACCGAGGTCGGCAACCGTCCCGCCTCCAGAGGACTGCACGAGCTCGGCAAAGGTGCCGAGCATGGCCCGGTCAAAAGGTTTGGTTTCGAGTTCGTGGCGAAGGAGTTCAGCGTAATCGGCAGCTACCGTGTTGTAGGCGGCGCGGGTGGCATTCACATCCGACGGTTGAGTCATGGAAAGAACCCTATTCTTTGCGACCGGCTTATTCCCTGCGCTCAGCAGAAACCCTGCCGAACCCGGCCCATGACTTGGCCCGTGACTTGGCTTTGAGGTCGCGGAGCGGCAACGATCCGTAGATGTCGGTAACGATGTGCCTGCCAGTTGCAGGCATCCCGTTCCGGGCCCCGGCGCCGGGATTATTCTCAAGTATGCGCAGGTTGTGGGCCGCCATTGCATTGACCACGACGGCGGCGCTCTGGTCGGGATGCGAACCTCAAGTCACCGCTTGTCCGGCAATTGCGATGGCCCCCGTGGTGTCCCTGACAATCACGGCAGATTACGCGCCAACGGTCAAGACCGTTCATTTGAAGGCATGCCAGGACGGGAAATGCCGCGAGGCCGACTTGGATTTGCGCCCGGGCAGCGTGGCGGTACCTCAAAGCTGCGGCCCTGACCACGACGGGTCCTGCTCTGCCGTCGCGTCGCCGGACGGCACCCGCTACGGCTTCCTGAACATGGGAACGCTAACGTCCTCGCCCATAGATGCCGAAGTGACCGGCGCGGACACAAACGGCGGGACCTTGCCGGTCAGGACACTCAACTTCACGCCCATAAGCGCCAAACCATGGGGCGAGCAGTGCCAGACCACCATCACGGCAAGCCTCTTGCTCGATGCCCACGGTCTGCGGCAGTCCTGAGCCCAAAGGCCGCGTGCGGCGACCTCTTGGCGCGTGGTCAAATCTCGGTGCGGCCCCATTTTGGCGCCGCGCCAAATACCGCCGCAGCGTCAGATCTCGCCGAATCCCTGTTCCACCAGCCGCCTGACGTAGTCCACGGCTTTCGATGAATCTTTCCCCCAAGCCTCGACCCTGAGCTTGCCACCCTTGCCCACTGCGAGGCTCATGAGTTCCATAATGGAGGTGCCATCGACGCCGTTTACGGTTGCCTCGACGTCCAGGCCGGCGAGTCCGCCCGCGATTTTCGCAGCTGGCCTGGCGTGCATTCCCATGGGGTTTACGAGCTCGAACTCACCGCTTTCCGCAGGTTCGCCCCTGCCTTGGAATTCAGCGGATCCCGCGGCCTCAAAAGCGGGCTCCGGACCAAATCGAACCGTCTCCGCGGCGGCCTTCACCGCGGCCCCCAAGGCGCCACCCTGGGTGGCCACCGCGGCGGCAACGAGGCCCTCCACCAGGGGAGCGTCGGCAAGGAGGACTTTGTCCGGCTCGCTGCAGAACTCGGCCGCTGATTCTGCCGTCATGACCGCGGAACCAAGATCCATCAGGACCACCACGCCATCCCCTGCAGCCTCCCCAAGTCCCGCCTCGAATGCGGCAATCGTTTTCTCGAGGTCCGTGCCAATCCGGCCATCACCCGTGCCGCCGACGGCGTAGAACCTCACATCGGGGGCCATCTGCGCGGCCAATTCCACCGCACCTTCCGCGATCTTCCGGCTGTGCGATACCACCACCAAGCCCACCGTCATTCAGCGGCCCCTTCGGGGAATCCCGCAGCGGTAGCGGCTGCGCGCAACAACAGGGCAGAAGACGCAGCCCCGGGATCGCGGTGACCGGCGCTGCGTTCACCGAGGTAACTGGCGCGACCCTTGCGGGCTACCAACGGATCAGTCGTTACGGCCCCAACCTCGGCAGCCTCGGCCGCCGCAGCCAGCACCGCCACCGCATCTCCACCGGCCACCAGGACCTCGTCCGCCGCTTGCACAGCCGGAGACCAAGCATCCACCATGGTTTTGTCGCCCAGCTCCGCCTTGCCCCTGGCAACGATTCCGTCCCGTGCCGCAGTCAGTGCTCCGGCGAGCGCCGCTGCATCAACGTCCGCGCTTTCTCCCAGCGCCGTGGCCGCCCGAAGATATGCGGTTCCATACAGCGGTCCGGCTGCCCCGCCCACCTTGGACATCAGGGCCATCGCGGCCAGCTTCAGGGCTGCGCCGGGTGTCTCCGGTGGAGTCTGGGCAAGTTTCTCCATGACGGCCCGGAATCCCCGGTCCATGTTTTCGCCGTGGTCCGAGTCGCCAATAGCACGGTCCAAGGCAATCAATTCCTCCCGGTGCTCAGACATGAGCCGAGCGGAAAGTGTCAACCATTGGACCGCCCATTCGACCCCCAGGCCCACTGTCACATCCCCCAACGCAGGGCTGGAGTGTGGACGGGCGCGTCCCAGAGTGCGGTCAGTTCGTCATCGAGCCGCAGCACCGAGATGGAGCAGCCCTGCATCTCAAGCGATGTGACGTAGTTGCCCACCAGTGAGCGTTCCACTTTGGCTCCTCTTTCAGCGAGGATCTGGGCCGCCCGGCGGTAGACAATGTACAGCTCACTGAGGGGCGTACCACCCATGCCGTTGACGAAGAGCAGCACTTCTTCACCGGCCTTGATCCCGAGGTCCTCCAGGACCGGGTCCAAGAGGCGGCTGGTGATGGCGTCGGCGTCCTCCATGGCGATCCGGTGCCTGCCGGGTTCACCGTGAATGCCTATGCCGATTTCGATTTCGTCGTCAGCAAGCTCGAAGCTGGGTACTCCGGCATGCGGCACGGTGCAGCCGGACAAGGCAACGCCCATCGTGCGCACGTTGCGGACGACTCCTTCCGCTACCCCCGCGACAGCCTCGAGGGAATCCCCACGCTCGGCCGCGGCGCCGGCAATCTTTTCGACCAGCACGGTGCCACCCACGCCGCGACGGCCTGCCGTATACAGCGAATCCTCCACGGCGACGTCGTCGTTGACGAGAACCGAGCGGACGCTGATTCCTTCAGCTTGGGCCATCTCTGCCGCGGTCTCGAAGTTCAGCACGTCACCGGTGTAGTTCTTCACGATGTGTATGACGCCGGCCCCTGAATCGACTGCCGCGGTGGCCGGAATGATCTGGTCAGGCGTGGGCGAGGTGAAGACGGCACCCGGCACCGCGGCGTCGAGCATTCCGTGCCCCACAAAGCCGGCATGAAGCGGCTCATGGCCGCTCCCCCCTCCCGACACAAGCGCCACTTTGCCGGCTACGGGCGCTCCTTTTCGAACGACGAAGATGGGGTCCGTATGGACGTCCACGAGATCGGCATGGGCCATGCCGAAACCCTCGACAGACTCGTCCACCACCGAGCGGGGATCGTTGATGAGCTTTTTCATGGCGCGCTCCTGGGGGTTGCTGGTAGGTGATTTGACCCTACTACCAGCGCCCCGGGCACGGTAGGGGAATGGTCCGCATGCGGAAAGTCCGGAACCCGGAAACGCAGAAGGGACAGCCCCCAATGGCTGTCCCTTCTGAAAAACCTTCCGGCATGCGCCCGGTCAGTGCGGCGGCCCGCCCGCCGTCAAACGAGCGATGCTGAAGTCCTGGGCTGTTGCGTCCTTGGCCATCGAGTCCGGCCAGGGATCCGTGCACGCGGACCGCATGCAACCCCCCGTTCCCTGCTTGCGCGACTCCGGCGTGGAGCCAGGCCGCGGCATCTCAATCTGGAAACCTGAAAAGTCCGGAAACATAACGTGGTACTTCATTTCTCGCCTCCACAGTATGGTTGGCTCGCCGCAACCGAGCCTTGAATAGTTTATCCATCAAGTTGATATACGTAAAGACTTGAGGAGCGGCACATCCAGGAACCGAGGAGAAGAACCGGAGCTAAAGGACTTTGATCATGCGGGTGTTGCCCAGGGTATTGGGCTTCACCCGGGCCAGATCGAGGAACTCGGCCACGCCTTCGTCATGGGAACGCAGCAATTCCGAATAGACCTGGGGGTCGACGGCGGTCTGGTCTGCCATGACTTCGAATCCGTGGCGTTTGAAGAAGTCCACTTCGAACGTCAGGCAGAAGACCCGCGCAACGCCCAACGCGCGAGCGTCCTCCAGGAGTTGCTGGACGAGGACGTGGCCCACGCCCTTGCCCCGCCAGTTGTCGTCCGCCGCCAAAGTGCGTACCTCGGCCAGATCCTCCCACATGACGTGCAAGGCGCCGCAACCGATCACCTCGCCGTCGGACGATTCGGCAATCCGGAACTCCTGAAGGCTCTCGTAGTAGGCCACGGTCTCTTTGGCCATCAGGATTCGCTGCTCTGCCAGTGGCGCTACAAGCCTCTTGATCGCGGAAACATCGCCGGTGCGGGCAGGGCGGATACTGAACGTCGAAGTCACAGCCCCAATCTTACGAGGCGAAAGGCGCCTAAAGCCCCAGGTCCTCAAGAACAGGAACTTCCCGTCCAAGTACCTGCTTGGCCAGGAAGTGCTCCACGACTCCGTACCAGACCTTGGCGTGCTGCGGCTGCAGGATCCAATGATTCTCGTCAGGGAAGTACAGGAAGCGGTGCTGGGTCTCACCGTTCTCATCGGCAGGCAGCCCGGAACTGGAAAGAAGTTCGTACCAGAGCCTCAGGCCCTCGCCGATCGGCACGCGGTAGTCCTTGTCACCGTGGATCACCAGCATGGGCGTCTTGATTTTCGCGACATGGAGATGGGGCGAGTTGTCCATTGCCATCTCTGCGGTCATTTCCTTGAGCCAATACTGCGAAGCGTCCGTTGTGGGCCCGAACTGGTCCATGGCCCACAAGCTGGCGTGCGTCACGATCGCCTTGAAACGGTCCGTTTGCCCGGCCATCCAGTTGGCCGTGTATCCGCCGAATGACCCGCCCATGGCGGCTGTCCGCGTCTGGTCAATGTCGGACCGCTGGACCACTGCGTCGGTGATGGACATGAGGTCCGTAAATGGCGCCTTGCCCCATTCACCCCAGCCGCGCTGGATGAATTGCTGGCCATACCCGGTGGACAGCGCCGGGTCCGGCAGAAGCACCGCATACCCCTTCGACACGAGCAGCCATGGATTCCATCGCCAGGTCCAGGCATTCCACGAGCTCAACGGCCCGCCGTGGATCCACAACAGCAAGGGCGCCGGATTCGCCTCGGACGCGCCTGCCGGGAGCGCGAGGTAAGCCGGAACCCTCGAACCATCAGCCGCGCTTGCCTCCACGCGTTCCAACGAGCCTTTGATCCTGGGGCGCTCAGCTGGCGCTGGGAGCCGCTCGACCTCACCCGAGGCTAGCTCGATCCGGACGGCTTCCGCCGGGAATTCATACGAGCTGCGCAGCGCAAACGCGCTCAACCCGTCGGGGGAAACCACGACGTCGGTGTACGCCGCCGCGTCCTGCGTCACCCGGGTGACCGTACCGTCGGCGACGGCGACCCGGAAGACCGGCGTCGCCCCGTCGTCGTCGGCTGTGACGAGGAGCGAACGCCCGTCCGGAAGCCAGGCCGCGGGGCTGCCCCAGCGGTCCCAAGCGGGCGCTAGCGGTTCGAGGTCAAGGGTTTCTCCCGCCCCGACGTTCAAGAGGTGGAGTTTGACCTTGGGTGCCTGCCCGGGGGTACTGTCGCTTTCGCTGACTACAGAGAGCATCTTGCTGTCAGGGCTGACCGGCCCCGGAAAATAGCTCATTCCCTCATGGTCAAGGAGCACCTTGACCGAGCCGGAAGCGACATCGACGGCGGCGAGCACAAATCGCGTGTCAGCCTTCGCGAGCGGCTTGGCCATGCCCGTATAGATCGTCTTGCCGTCCGGGCTGACCACCGCGTGGGTGTTGCGGAGGTTGCCGCCGACGTCGGGCGTCAGATTGCGCAGTTTCAGGGGTGCGGTAGCGTCCACGGTCGCGGGTTTGCCTGACTCAGCGGTATCTCCGTTTTCCACGGCGAACAGCCTGGGCTGCGCCGGCCCCAGATCTGCGTCCCAGTAACGGACCGGGTAGCCGGTATGCAGAATGGCCGCTACCTTGTTGTCTTTGCGGCTCTTGCGCCGCTCTTCGTCATTTTCCTCATCGGTGGAACCGGCAAGGACCGAGGCTGTCACGAAAGTCGCATCCGCGGCTGACGCGGTCATGACGCCCCCGACTCCGCCCGCGCGGGAGTGCACCACCCGGGCCTCACCGCCGTCGGCGGGCAGGAGCCACAACGCGCTCACGGGATCCGCTTCGGGGCTGTCCGGATCGGGCCGGGCCGAGGTGAAGTAGAGGTCACCGTTGGCGGCAAACACCGCCCCGGTTTCTCCCTTGGCGCTGCGTGTGATGCGGCGGGCGTGCTTCCTTCCCGCAGGATCAAGCTCCCAAAGGGCAGTGACGTACTCAGTGCCCTTTGCGTTGAGGGTGGAAACCGTAGTGACCAGGCGGCTTCCGTCCGTGCTGAGAGCCAGGCCGCCGACCCTGGGGATGGCCAGGTAGTGGTCGAGATCGTGGAAAGGAGTTTCTGGTTGTGTGCTCGGGGTCTCTGAGGCATGCGAATCCATGCTCTGATTCAACACGCAATGTGCCCCAGATCACAAAAGATCCACTAAGAGTGAAACACCTATTTCAGATAGCCACCCAACTGGCTCGCACTTGTTGACGTTATGGCCGCTCAAAACGACAACAAATGCGATCTACTTGGGTCGGGTTAACGCAAAAGCCCCGCCCTCTCCTTTCGGGAGCGGGCGGGGCCTTTGACTCGGAACCTGGCGGAACCGGAACCTAGGCGCTCGGAGCGATTTCCGGGATGCGCGGCTTGGCGTTGCCAGCGAAGGTGAACTTGGCGTCGTCGCCTTCGCCGTCCACGTCGACCACCACGATGTCACCCGGGTGCAGCTCGCCGAAGAGGATCTTCTCGGAGAGCTGGTCCTCGATCTCGCGCTGGATGGTGCGGCGCAGCGGCCGGGCACCCATGGCAGGGTCGTACCCTCTGGTCGCCAGGAGGACCTTGGCGGCCGTGGTGAGCTCGATGCCCATGTCCTTGTCCTTGAGCCGGCCCTCAAGGCGCGTGACGAACAGGTCCACGATCTCGATGATCTCGTCCTGCGTGAGCTGCGGGAACACCACAACATCGTCAACGCGGTTGAGGAACTCGGGGCGGAAGTGCTGCTTGAGCTCCTCCGTGACCCGGGCCCGCATCCGGTTGTAACCGGTGGTCGTGTCCGTGCCGGACTGGAAGCCCGTTGCGACGCTCTTGGAGATGTCACGGGTGCCCAGGTTGGTGGTCATGATGATCACCGTGTTCTTGAAGTCCACCACGCGGCCCTGGGAGTCGGTCAGGCGGCCGTCCTCGAGGATCTGCAGCAGCGAGTTGAAGAGATCGGCGTGGGCCTTCTCCACTTCGTCGAACAGCACCACGGAGAACGGACGACGGCGGACCTTCTCGGTCAGCTGCCCGCCTTCTTCGTAGCCGACGTAGCCCGGAGGGGCACCGAAGAGCCGCGAAACCGTGTGCTTCTCGGAGTACTCGGACATGTCCAGCGTGATGAGGGCATCCTCTTCACCGAAGAGGAATTCCGCCAGCGCCTTGGCGAGCTCGGTCTTGCCGACGCCGGTAGGGCCGGCGAAGATGAACGAGCCACCCGGACGCTTCGGGTCCTTCAGGCCTGCACGTGTACGACGGATCGCCTGGGAGAGGGCACGGATGGCCTCGTCCTGGCCGACGACGCGCTTGTGCAGCTCGTCTTCCATCTTGAGGAGACGGCTGGATTCTTCCTCGGTGAGTTTGAAGACCGGGATGCCGGTGGAGTTCGCGAGAACTTCGGCAATCAGCTCCTCGTCCACCTCGGAAATATCGTCCATGCCGCCGGACTTCCAGTTGCGTTCCTTCTCGGCACGCTCGGCAATGAGCTTCTGCTCCTTGTCGCGCAGCGAGGCGGCGCCTTCGAAGTCCTGCGCGTCGATGGCCGATTCCTTCTCCATCTTCACTTCGGCAATGCGCTCATCCATGGCTTTGAGCTCCGGCGGGGCCGTCATGCGGCGGATGCGAAGACGTGCACCTGCTTCGTCGATCAGGTCGATCGCCTTGTCCGGCAGGAAGCGGTCCGAGATGTAGCGTTCGGCCAGCGTTGCAGCAGAGGCAAGGGCGCCGTCGGTGATGGTCACCCGGTGGTGCGCCTCGTAACGGTCACGCAGGCCCTTGAGGATCTCGATCGCGTGCGCGACGGAAGGCTCCTTGACCTGGATCGGCTGGAAGCGGCGCTCCAAGGCGGCGTCTTTCTCAATGTGCTTGCGGTACTCATCCAGGGTGGTGGCCCCAATGGTCTGGAGTTCACCACGCGCCAGCATCGGCTTGAGGATGGACGCGGCATCGATGGCACCCTCTGCAGCGCCGGCACCCACGAGCGTGTGGATCTCGTCGATGAAGAGGATGATGTCGCCACGGGTCCGGATTTCCTTGAGGACCTTCTTCAGGCGCTCTTCAAAGTCACCACGGTACCGGGAACCGGCCACGAGGGAACCGAGGTCAAGCGTGTAGAGCTGCTTGTCCTTGATGGTCTCCGGGACGTCTCCGCGGACAATCGCCTGGGCGAGGCCTTCGACGACGGCGGTCTTGCCGACGCCGGGCTCGCCGATCAGCACGGGGTTGTTCTTGGTCCGGCGGGAGAGGACCTGCATGACGCGTTCCATCTCCAGCTCGCGGCCGATCACAGGATCAAGCTTGTTTTCCCGCGCAGCCTGGGTAAGGTTGCGGCCGAACTGGTCCAGCACCACCGAACCGGCCGGGGTGCCCTCCTGTTGGCCCGGACCTGAGCCTGGACCCGCCGTTTCCTTGCCCTGGTAGCCGGAAAGCAGCTGGATGACCTGCTGGCGGACGCGGTTGAGGTCGGCGCCGAGCTTGACAAGGACCTGCGCGGCAACGCCTTCACCCTCGCGGATGAGGCCGAGCAGGATGTGCTCGGTACCGATGTAGTTGTGGCCGAGCTGCAGGGCTTCGCGGAGCGAAAGCTCAAGCACCTTCTTGGCGCGCGGGGTGAAGGGGATGTGGCCGGACGGGGCTTGCTGGCCCTGGCCGATGATCTCCTGTACCTGCTCGCGGACGCCATCGAGCGAAATGCTCAGGGACTCAAGCGCCTTGGCGGCAACGCCTTCACCCTCGTGGATCAGACCCAAGAGGATGTGCTCGGTACCGATGTAGTTGTGGTTGAGCATGCGTGCCTCTTCTTGGGCAAGCACAACAACGCGACGGGCACGGTCCGTAAATCTCTCAAACATTTCGCCACACTCCTAGCTACGACGTACTTTGATGCTACGTGGCAACGCTGGACTTTTGGGGCGTGTTCGCCACAGGGGAAACATGGCCGCACCGGGAATAGGTTCACTCAACTCGTCCGTGGACCTCGGGATCACGGAGGAGACCGAGTCCACGGCCTCCACGATCACGCCGCGCTTCCGCCGACACCCCACGAGCCGGCCGGCCCCCGTCGTTCTTCCCGGCAAACGTGGTGACTGCTTGCCGGATACGCCCAGTCGGCTCCAAGCCTTCCGAAGAATAGTGGAGGCATACTGTCAAACTACATCGTTATCCCGGCGAACCGGGCGGTTAAATGGCAATACCCCGGCCGTAGGGCCGGGGTATTGATACTTGGTGTCAGGAATTGGCCTTCTGGTAGGCTTCCTGAATTTCGGCCTGAATGCGGCCACGGCTGTTTACGGTATAACCGTTCTCGCGCGCCCATTGACGGATCTGTGCTGAGTCCTGGTTTCTCCCTGCGGCAACGCGGCTACGCGTTGCACGGCCGGTCGATGTCTTGCGCGCCTTAGCTACAAATGGCCCAAGAGCGTCCCGCAGCTTCGCAGCGTTGGCACTGGACAGGTCCATTTCGTAACTGACTCCATCAAGGCCAAAGCGGACAGTTTCATCCGCAGAGCCCTCATCCATGTCGTCAACGAGGATAATTTTGACTTTCTGTGCCATGAAAAGACTCTCTTTTGGAGGGGTCGGATATGCAGAATAGCTAGACTACTAATTAAAGATTATCGTCCAGCGCAGGGCACCCCGTCAAAGGCTCCGTCAAAGGCATCCTCAAAGAGGCTATTAAATCTTCGGGAGCGTCCCCGAGAAAGAGCTATTTGGCAGGCTTTGAGCCGTCGGCCGCCGGCTTGGCAATTCCGAATCCGGCTTCTTCCTGGGCGCGGGCTTCTGCTTGGCGCTCTGATTTGTCCGCGTTGAAGATAGCCTTCATGGCAAACCAAAAGAGAAGTCCGACAACGACGGACGGTGCAAGAACGGCAATGTATTCCATGGTCAGTGCCCTTCGGGCTTGAGGAGTGGGAACAGGATGGTTTCCCGGATGCCTGCTCCGGTGAACAGCATGACCAAGCGGTCGATGCCTAGGCCGATGCCGCCCATGGGCGGAGCACCGTACTCAAGGGCGCGCAGGAAGTCTTCATCCAGATGCATGGCTTCGACATCGCCGGCGGCCGAACGACGCGACTGCTCCGTAAGGCGTTCGCGCTGGATGACGGGGTCGATCAGCTCGGAGAAGGCCGTGCCGCGTTCCATGCCGCCAATGATGAGGTCCCAGGCCTCGATCAGGCGGCCGTCCTCCCGATGCGGGCGGGCAAGGGGCTGCGCGGAGGGAGGGTAGTTGTAGACAAAGGTCGGGTTGAGCAGGGTGGGTTCGACGATCTCGCCGAATAGTTCTACTACAAGCTTTTCGGCGTCCCACTTGGGATCCACCTTGACCTCGTGCTTGGCGGCAATCGCCTGCAGTTCCGCCACCGTGGTGTCCGGAGTGATCTCTTCGCCGATCGCCTCGGAGAGGCCCGGATAGACGGCAACCCAGGCCCATTCGCCGTCGAGGTCGATCTCTCCGGCGTCAGTCTGGATGGTGCGGGTGCCCACGACGTCGGCGACGTTCAGGATGATTTCCTTCATGCGCTCGGCCATGACGAACTGGTCCGCCCACGCCTCGTAGCATTCCAACGTGGTGAATTCGGGGCTGTGCGTGGAGTCGACGCCTTCGTTGCGGAAGACGCGGCCCATGTCATAGACGCGGTCGATTCCGCCCACCACGGCGCGCTTGAGGAAGAGCTCGGTGGCGATACGCAGGGTCATCTTCTGGTCGAAGGCATTCATGTGGGTCTCGAACGGGCGGGCCGTGGCACCACCGTGGACGAGTTGCAGGATGGGGGTCTCCACCTCCACATAGCCGCGGCGGTCCAGGGTGTCGCGAACCGAGCGGGTAATCGCTGCGCGGGTGTAGACCATTTCCCGGGCTTCGTCACGGACCATGAGGTCCACATAACGCTGCCTGACACGGGTTTCCTCATTCAGTTCGGCGTGCAGCACAGGCAACGGGCGCAAAGCCTTGGAGGCCATGGACCAGGAGTCGGCCATGACGGACAGCTCGCCACGCCTGGAGGAAATGACTTCACCCTTGATGAATACGTGGTCTCCGAGGTCTACCAGCGCTTTCCAGTCGGCAAGGGTTTCCTCGCCGACGTTCGCCAGGCTGAGCATCGCTTGCAGGCGCACGCCCTTCCCGTCTACACCGCCCTCCTGGAGGGTGGCGAAGCAGAGCTTGCCGGTGTTGCGCACGAACACGACGCGGCCAGTGATGCCCACGATATCGCCGGTGGTTTCGTCAGCCTGGAGATGGGCGTACTTCTCGCGGATCTCGGCAAGGGAATGTGTCCGCTCAACACCCACCGGGTAGGCCTCGGTGCCGCGCTCAATCAGCTTGCTGCGCTTTTCCATGCGGATACGCATCTGCTCGCTGGCGTCGGCGGGCTCGGCGGTGTGCGGGGATGGGGTGTTTGCGGAAGTCACAATCCACAAGTTTACCGGGGATTCCTTAGAGTTCCCTATCTTCCCCTCCCGCCCCTGCGGCAACATAGACTCGGGCTGTGGAGACATGGACAGTTGAAACGGACGACGACGGCGGCCACCTCGAGGTGCACTCGTTCCGGCCGGCGGCCGAGGTGTCCATTCCCGGCGCTTCGAACGCTGCGGAGGAGTCCGGCGTCGTGCTTGTGCACGGCACCTTGGTGACTGATTCGCTTTACTGGCCATTCGCCCGGAACCTGAGCGTCCTGCTCGGCCGGCCTGTGCATTCCTACAACCGGCGCGGCCGCGGCCGATCGGCACCGCAGCCGCCCGACTACTCCGCCGCGACGGAGACCAACGACTTGCTTTCCGTCATGGAGGCGAGCGGATCCACCGACGTCGTCGGGCACAGCTATGGCGGATTCGTCGCGCTCCAGGCGGCGCTGCGCACACCCGTTTCCCGCCTCGTCACCTACGACGCCGCGGTTTCCCTCTCCGGCAACTTGAACGGGCGCTGGCGGCCGCAATTGGAAGAGGCCGTCACCGCGGGTCAGCTCGACAACGCATGGGCGCATTTAGTCCAGGGTCTGGGCACGGCGGGCCCGATTTCCTATTTGCCACTCGGGGCGCTGCGGGTGATCAGCATCCTCTCGGCCAAGACGAGGTTGGGATCCGAGATGAGGGAACTGCTGCCGACGGCGGTGTTGGAGATGCGCGCTATCATCGACGCTGACTCGCATATCCAAGACTATACGGAGTTGAAAACGCCAACCCTGATGCTCAGTGGGGGGTGGAGTCCGGCGTACTTTGCCGAAACAGGCCGGCAGCTTGCGGCTGCCATTCCGTTGGTGGACTTCGCGGTAGTCCCGCTGCAGTTCCACGAGGGTCCCCTCCGGCCGGGGAAACAGCTCGCTGTGAGAATTGCCCGCTACCTGGCCAAAGGGACGGCGAAGGCGCCGTCCCCCTAGGATGAAGCGGTGAGAGAACGTGAGGTCCCGACGCCCGACGGCGGCAAGCTTGCCTTGTACAGTTACGGCACGGTGGACGCCCCGGGAGAGCGCCGCGTGGTGCTCATTGGCGGCGCATTCCTGACCGCGCTCATCTACCGGCCTTTTTCCATGGCGCTATCCAACGGACTCGGCGAGGGCTGGGCAGTCGATGTCTACGACCGCAGGGGTCGCGGCAGCTCGACGGAACTACCCGCGAACTACTCCATGGCCACAGAGATTGCGGACGTCCGCAGCATCATGGACGCCACAGGCGCCAGGAACCTCCTTGGCCACAGCCTTGGTGGATCCGTGGCACTGAACGCCGTTCAGGAGTTTGCGGGGACAAGCTACGAGCCGGACAAACTTGCTGTGTACGACGCCGCCGTGAACATCGACGGGAGCGTGGACACGGGCTGGCTGGACGGCTTTGCCCAATCCGTGGATAGCGGAAACGTGGGGCGTGCCATGGCAAGGATGAAAAGGGGCATGCAGCCTGGCACCGCCTTGGCGCGAATCCCCGAGCCCATCTTGGCCGGACTGATGGCCCTCGTTTCCCACACGAAGGTCAACAAGGTCCTCAGCGGACTCATGCCAACCGGCGTGGCCGAACTCAAAGCCGCCTACCACGAGGATGCGCGCCCCCGGGACTTCTCCGTCCTCCCCCGAAGCACAAGGTTCATGGTGGGGAGCAAAAGCCCCGAATACTACAAGGTCACTGCAGAGCGGCTGTACGCAGCTGTCCCCGGAAGCACGCTGGTGGTATCGCCAAAAGGCTTCCACGGATCCATTCCTGCCGCGGTCAAGGAACTTGTCATGGACCTTTCCAGCTATTTCAAGGACTGACGGAACCCTGCGGCTCGGTTAGGCTCGAAGCATGACGCGCGAGAACATCACAACGGCCGACGGCGGAACCCTCGAGCTGTTCACGACGGGCGGTGAGCTTGCCGCTGGCGGCTCAGGCGTCGTCGTCGTGCCCGCCTCCATGGTGACCGCCGCGGACTACTCCAAGTTTGCCCAGAAACTCAGTGCTGCCCTTGGCCGCCCGGTCCACACCTTCAACCGCCGCGGCCGTGGTGAATCATCGCCCCAGCCCGAGGACTACACCCTCGACGTCGACATCCGGGATCTTTCCGAAGTCATGAAGCACACGGCCAGCACCGATGTCTTCGGCCACAGCTTCGGAGGCGCAGTGGCCCTGCACGCGGCACGCACGCTGCCGGTGGAACGCCTGGCGGTCTACGACCCCGCAGTCTCCGTCAACCACAGCGTGAAGGCAGAGTGGACGAGCGAATACGAGCGCGCGACGGCGGCTGGAGACTTTGACCGCGGGCTCGCCGTGCTCGTGAAGGGCGTCGAAACGGAGGGCGCCTTCGCGCGGATGCCGCTGTCCATGCTGACACTCGTTACCAAGCTGACCTCGGGCACCCCTATGGGCAAGCAGATGCGTGAGCTCATGCAGGCCGGCGTGCGTGAGATCAAGGCAGTCATCGCCGCGGACATGCCCGCCGAGCCGTTCCTTGAGCTGCCGCTGGAGACGCTCATTGTGGTCGGGGAAAAAAGCCCTGCCTACTTCGGGGTGGCGTGTGGCCAGATCCACGACGTCCTGTCCGGATCGAGCTACACCATCCTGCCCGGTCACGGCCATGACGGAGTGATCCGCGCACCGGACAAGCTCATCGCCGAGCTCGCCGACTTCTTCTCCGGCTAAACGCCGGCTCACATATACCGGGTCCTGGGCGGACGCCGGCTCAGGTCTGGGCGGTCCCGGCGGGACGCCCGCTCACCTATAGCGGGTTCCGGCGGGACGCCCGCTCGCTTATGCCGTGTCCCGGCCGGACGCCCGCTCACATCTGGGGTGTTAAATGGGTCAGGCCCCGACATGTGGTGTCGGGGCCTGGACCGTTAATGGTTGTCCGGCGGTGTCCTACTCTCCCACACCCTCCCGGGTGCAGTACCATCGGCGCTGTGGGTCTTAGCTTCCGGGTTCGG
>NZ_JBFRGF010000025.1:0-76692 GCF_052115205.1 Arthrobacter sp. 2RAF6
GCCTCGTTTACGTTGCGCTGGTACACGCTGTTCGAGTTTCGTGCTGATTGGGACGGGCCATGGTGGGAGCAAATGACCTGGCGCCACATCAAGTCCTGGGACGTGGCGAAGCTATGAACCGCCGGGATGGACAGCCCTGGCTCAACAGAGCCACGTCAAAGGCCACCGGCCGGAGACGCATGGATACGAGCATCTGGTCTAAGGAGAACGCGACGTGAGCGACATCAGGTATGGAATCTTTCTCCGCCCTGACCCTGCCACCTGTTGGGCTGTCACCCAGATCACCTTGGCCCTAAAACACCAGTACGGGCTGGTCTCGGCGGCAGCATTCGCGCCCCACGCAACCCTCATCGGGAACCTCAAAACAGAAGCGAGTGAAGCAGAACTCACCTCCACGCTCGAGGAGGTCTTCAAGAAGCAGAAACCACTACCCGTGTACAACCGGGGTGTGGAACGCAGGGAAAGCGATGCGTTCGTCTACAACATCGACTGCGATGCAACGGGCGGTAACCGGAACGAACCACTGGCTGAAGTCGCTGCCAAAGTAAAAGCCGCGGTCCTTTCCTCTCTCGGTTCCGCACTCTGACTACCTGGTGCCGTCCGTAGTGGAATACGAGTTCGCCGCACATCTAAGCCTGGCCAACTTTGAGCTGACAATGGATAACCGCCTGGCCGACGAGGTCGGCGAGTTCATTGCAGGACTGCCCATCACGCCTCCGGCGTCCTTCGCCGCCCGTATCGAATTCGTCGACGGCGACCTGTCCGCAAGCCCGCAACGGGTAAGCACGGCCCTGGAGCGGGACATGGCCGGCCTCCACTCGGCCAGACGCGGCCCCTACCGCATCCTGTACTCCATCGACGAGGAACACCACAGCATCAGCATCCTGAGGGACGACCACCGCTCCGATGTGTACCGCCCCAGGTAGCTCCATCAGGACCCGCGTGCAAGCGCGGCCGGTAGGACCTCGATAACTCTGGAAGACAGAAACACCGGAGCCGCTGCCTTTGCTTTCTGGTGCAAAGCCCCGTTAGCGGCGTAGGTCATGAGCAGCAAGGCCTATTGGCAGACCGCGAAATCACCCATTCTTAGCAGGGCCTTAGCCAACGAGTACTGGGAACCCTCGGTCAAGTGTTTCTTCACCCGGGCACACGCATGAGGCGGGCACCCTGTGCGCGGTCGCATTCCGCCTGTCGACCCCGATGTTTTGTACGAGCATCCCGCATTGGGAGGGAATCCCTGCTTCTATTGCGATGGCACGGGGTGCGCGATGGCTGGTGCCCCAGCGGTCCGGCCGGGCACGAGGCTGCCGCGCAGGGCAACCAGCCGGTCTTGGTCGGTAAGGCCCTCGATCCGATCTACCAGAAGGCCGATCGCGGTTCGTCCTATCTCGCGCACGGGCTGTTCGAACGTGGTCAGCCCCAGGAATGGGACCGCCAGGGGCCCGAAGCCGTCGTACCCGGTCACGGCCATCTCGCTGCTGGAGATCCCTCTCTGGCGGAGCCGCTCAAGGAGGTTGACGGCGGAGGGGTCCGTCGGGCACATGATCGCTGTTACGTCGGCGCCGTCGAGGCGCGCGTCCACGTCGTCTGCTGCGACGAAGTCGCTTTCGACTTCCCAGACGACCGGGTTTCCTCCGGAAGCGCGGATGCGTTCGATCATGGCCTGGCCCCGCGCGTTCTGGCTGAGCGAGTATTCCCGGTTGACCAGGATGACCGCGATCTGCCTGTGGCCCAGCCCGAAGACGTGATCGGCCAGAATCTGGCCACCGTCGATGTCGTCGCAAAAGACGCTTGTGATGCCCCGGCTGGTCTCCCGCCGACCTGCTACGACGATGGGCACCCGCTCGATGAAGGGCACGATCTCTTCGGATGGCAACCGTGCCGAGGCGATGACAAGGCCGTCGACTTGCAGCGACACCAGGCTCCGTAGGGCGCGAAGAGCGTCGGCGACTTCGAGCTCGCCGGCGCTGGTCATGCTGATGACCTGATAGCCGCGGTTCTCGGCCTCCTGTTGCATCGCCGCCTGAAGCAAGGCATAGAACGGTCTGCTGACATCGCGCAGGACGACCCCGATCGTCTTCGTGCGCGAGTTCGCAAGGCCACGGGCCATGGCATTGGCGACGTAGCCGAGTTCGCGGGCCGCCTGTTCGATACGTTGGCGGGTGTCGGGGTTGACATCGCCTTGGCCAAGCAGGGCGCGGGACACCGCGGACTTCGAGACACCTGCTGCCTTGGCGACGTCGAGAATCGTCGGTGCCTTGCGCGGCTTAACCATCTGCTACTGCCTCCTTCTGCGGGAACCCGGCTGGGATGCCGTCACTCCGGGATCGTTCCTCCAATGACTATAGTTGGCCGCCACCGGGTGGCCTCCGGGTACGCGCGTCCAGCTTGACTGCCCTCCTTGCGCGGTCGCGGCGGCACTCGGGGGCGACGCCCGCGACGAACGCTCTGAAGGCAGATCACGTAGAACGCGCGGATCCGCCCCAAGAGCTCGTTCCGAAGGCAATCAGCGGGTGAACCTAGGGTGAACAAACCGGGAAGGTTCCCGGGTATCTCAGTAAACATTTTACCCTCCGTTGGAGCGAATACTCAAGAAAATCCCGAATATCCGGGGCCTATGGTGGCAGATTTTCTTAATTTTGGGGTCTTGCCGACGCCGCAGCCTCTTGTTACCTTGAGAAAGAACCGGGAACGCTCCCGCCAATGGCTCGTCCGAGAGTTGTGAGCCCTGTCATGGATTGTTTTCGCCGGTCACGTCCCTGCCTTGCGTCTAAATGCAAAGCAGGCGACCCACCCCATGAGAATCGTAAGGAAACCCAGAGATGTTTTCGATCAAGCCCGCAAGACGCACCTTCCTGGTTGCCGCCGTTGGCGCAGCACTGATCGCCGGCGCCGCTGGCTGCAGCACGGGCACAAGCTCGTCAGACAGCGCCGGTTCCGCCAACCTGAGTCTGATGATCTGGGACCCTGCCCAGAAAGCCGGTGTCCAGAAGGCTGTGGATGGATTCCAGGCCGCCAACCCCAACATCCATGTCACGCTCGAGCAGGTACCGGAAGACCAGTACTACACGAAACTCGATGCTTCCCTGGGCGCCGGCCAGGGGCCGGATGTCATGTGGCAGAGCTCAAAGGCTCCCACCTACGTCAACGGTGGCGCTCTCGAGCCGCTGGATGACTACATCAAGAAGGACAACGTGTCGATGGACGCGTACCCGAAGAAGCTAGCCGATCTGTACAAGATCAACGGCAAACAGTACGGCATGCCGAAAGACCAGGACGTCTGGAGCTTCATCTACAACGCCGATGTGTTCAAGAAGCTGGGCGTGACCGACCTGCCCACGGCCACCTGGACGTGGGATGACATGGTCCGGATCGCCGGAGAGATCAAGGCGAAGCAGGCTTCCTCCAAAGACTTCCCTATGTTCTACACCTATAGCTTCAACAACGGCGCGGCGAGCATCATCCACCAGCTCGGGGGGACCGTCGTCCAGGACAACAAGGGCACTGTGTCCTCCTCCGTGGCGACGGAGGCGCTGACAAGGATCAAGAGCCTGCAGGACCAGAAGCTCATTCCGGCCGTCAAGGACTCCACCGACTTCAACGCCGCGTCCTCGCTGATCTCCGGGACCATCGCGATGGCGAAGATCCCTTCATACCAGCTGTCGCTGCTGTCCAAGTCCAGCCTTCCCAGCGGAACGCTGCATGCTGTCCCGCAGCCTTCGATCAACGGCTCGCACGCCACGGACACCAACGGGTTATCGTACGTGATGAACTCGAACTCCACGCACAAGGACGCAGCATGGAAGCTGATCAAGTTCCTTACTTCGGATGAGGGCGCCAAGCTGCATGTCCAAGGCGGCGCGAGCCCTGCAGCCAACGTGTCAACCGACGTACAGGCGGCCTACTACCAGGCGAACGGCTCGATCGCCAGCCTGAAGGAGGCTTTCGCGCCGATGCTCGCCGAGAGCTACCTCCGCACCACCACCCAGTACCCGCCGGTCCGGGCGAACAACCCGCAGATCGAAAGCGCCGTGGGCGACTACTACGCCGGATCCATTTCCGCCGCCGACGTGGAGAAGAAGATAGACACGCTCCTGACAGGTTCATTCAAGTGACCCAAACCACCATCTCGCGCTCTGAGGGCGTCGAGTCGAGCCCGCGTCGCCGCCCGGGGCGGCGGCGCGGCCTCGGGCGGCGGGACGCCCGGACGGGCCTGCTGTTTCTGCTTCCCCTGTTCGCAGGCCTTCTGGTCTTCCGGTTCTACGGGTTTGGCTACAACGTCTGGCTTTCGTTCACCAAGGCCGGGGCCTTCGGGGCTCCGAAGTTCCTCGGCGTTGACAACTACGTGCGACTGTTCGCGGATGATCAGCTCGGTGTCGCCCTGATCAACACGTTCAAGTTCTGCGCTTTCATCGTTCCCGGCGTGGTCATCGTGTCGTTGCTGTGTGCCACACTCATGCAGCACCGGTTCCGGGGAGCGTCGGCGTTCCGGGCCGTCGTGTTCCTGCCCGCGGTGGCTCTCCCAACGGCCGCGATCATGCTTTTCGGGTGGCTGTTCCAGACCCAGTACGGGCTGATCAACGCCGCGATACAAGCGCTCGGCGGGCAGCCTGTCAGCTGGTTCGGCAGCGCGACCGGCGTCACGGCCGTCGTCACCGTCATCGTCGTGTTCCTGTCCTTCAGCGTTCCGACGATCATCTTGTACGCCGGGATGAAGGATATCCCCTCCGAGGTCTACGAAGCAGCCTCCATCGACGGGGCTGGCCCGGTGCGCCGGTTCTTCTCGATCACGCTCCCGCTCCTGAGCCCGTCGCTGTTCTTCGTCGTGCTCACGACAACCATCAGCACCCTCAAACTCTTCGACGTGGTCTACATCCTGCTTCCGCCGGAGTTGCCCGCGTCCGCCAAATACGGGCTCACAGCTGTCTACTACTACTACCAGCTCGCCTTCCTCAACACCGGCGACCGGGGCTACGCGTCTGCAGTCTCGATGTTGCTCTTCGTGATCATCCTGGCTGTCTCGCTCGTTTTGTTCCGGCTGCAACGACGATTCGTCCACTATGGAGAGGACGGCTGATGCTCAACCAATATCGGTCCCGTTGGTGGACCTATATCGCCATCGTGGCGGTAGGGCTCGTGATCCTGGCGCCATTCGCCTGGATGCTTGCCACCGCCTTGATGTCCGCGGGTCAGGCCCTTCAGGTTCCGCCGAACGTGATCCCGTCACCGGCGACCCTGGACGGCGTGAAGCAGGTATTCGACCGGCTGCCGTTCTTTACGCTGCTGGGCAACACGGTCCTGGCCTCGTTGGGGCGGGCGATCGGTACCTTGGTCGTGGCAACGCTCGGCGCCTACGCACTCGCCATCATCAAGGTGCCTGGCGCCCGGATCATCCTCGTCGTCGTCCTGACCTTGATCATGGTTCCCGGGGACATCTTCATCATCCCGAACTACGCGATCATTTCGGCGTTCCACCTCACCGACACCCTCGTGGCGCTGGTCCTTCCGTCGATCTTCGATGTGTTCAGCGTGTTCTTGATGTATCAGTTCTTCCGGGGTATCCCGCGGGAATTGATCGAGGCCGCGCGCATCGACGGCGCATCCCACATGCGCATTTTGGCGACGATCGTCGTTCCCATCGCGCGGAGCGGGCTCGTCACTGTGTCGCTCCTGGCGGTGCTCGCGGAGTGGAAGGAACTACTGTGGCCGATCGTCGTCAACAGGTCGGTCGAGAGACTCACTCTAGGGCCCGGGATCGCCTTGCTTCGCGGCGCCTACACCACGGACTGGAACGTCCTGATGTCCGCCGGCGTCCTTGCCGCTCTCCCGATGGTCCTGATCTTCCTCCTCCTTCAGAAGCAGTTCATCACCAGCGTCGCCCGGAGCGGGATGAAATAGGCGTCACAAGAACTAGGTGAGGCGCGCCACCAACCGTCGCGCTGTGCCTGAGCGTGAAGCCCACCGAGCACGGCTCGATTCGGCTTCGATCCAGCGTCAGATCTCACAGCACGCGGCGACTCATCGATCTGACATCACGGACCAAGAAAGAAAGAAAGTTTGAGGTCAAATTGACAACCATTGATCCCCTAAAGTTGCTGGCGATCGCTCGCGACATCGCTGTGGAGGCCGGCGGATTAGCTGCTACCATGCGTAACGCCGGAATCAGCGTGCAGTCGACAAAATCCAGCCAACTGGACATCGTCACGCAAGCTGACATCAGAGTGGAGGCGCTGATCCGGGAACGACTGAGGGCGCTCCGGCCCGAGGATGGGTTTCTCGGCGAAGAGAGCGGTGATGATGAGGCGGGAACGAGCGGTATCACCTGGGTTGTGGATCCCATCGACGGAACCGTCAACTACCTGTACGGCTCGCCGAACTACGCGGTGTCGATCGCAGCGACCGTCCTGGAGGAAAACGGAGTGCGCAAGGCCGTCGCCGGCTGTGTTTACGCGCCGGCACTTGGCGCTCAATACACTGCAGCCGTCGGCCACCACGCATACCTGAACGGTACGCAGATTCGCGTCAACAGCAATGTTCCGCTGGACCGTGCGTTGGTGGCGACCGGTTTCACCTACGATCTGGCCAAGCGTGAGCGGCAGAAGCAGACTGTCGCCGCGCTCGTACCGTACATCCGTGACTTCCGGATGGTCGGCACCGCGTCCTTGGACATTTGCGCGGTCGCGTCCGGAACCGTGGACGCCCATTACATGCGCGGGCTGCCGATCTGGGACTACGCCGCGGCGGCGCTGATCGCCGCCCAGGCCGGAGCCAAAGTGGGAGGTCTGGCCGAAGACCCGCCCAGCGCGGAACTCATCCTTGTCGCCGATCCGGAACTTACCCAGGCCCTTGAACCATTTTTGCGCTAGCCCCGGTACTTGCTTTTGCACTCTCACCATCAAAAAGGGACAGACAACATGACTACTGAACGCCGTTTCGTCCTCTGCGGACACCGCGGAAACATGGCGGACGCGCCAGAGAACACCCTGTCCTCGTTTGCCAGCGCAGAACGTGCCGGCGTCGACGAGATCGAGCTGGACATCAAGATGACCCGGGACGGTGTTCTCGTCGTCATCCACGATAGGACCGTTGCCCGAACCGCAGCGACGTCAACGCCGCATTTGCACACTCCCGTCGAAGAGCTGACGTTCGATGAGCTAAGGAGCGTGGACCTGGGCTCGGGGGAACGTGTCCCCACGTTCGAAGAAGTTCTCGACGCGACAACCGTCCTCCTTCAGGTCGAGATCAAGGATCCCGCTGCCGCACGACCACTCGCGGAGATGCTCCTCAACCGGCCCGAGCACGATCAGGCCAGATGCCTGGTGACGAGCTTCGACCCGCTGTCGCTGGCCGATTACACGGACGTCTGGGCCGACTCTCCTCGCGGAACTGCTTTGCACGTTCCGGATCTGGACAGCAACTGGCGCGAACACGCAAAGCGGCTTCGCGTCTCGACCATCCTGATTTCCCTGGCGATTCTGGAGCGTCCCTTGGTCGATGAACTGCACGATGCAGGCTACATCGTGGGCGCCTCGCTCATCGTGGGGCCAGGCCAGGTTCGAAAGATTCTCGAACTCAACGTCGACACGTCGGCGTCGGACACTCCGGAATACGCCCGCCGCATGCTGGTGGAAAGCGAGGAATTCACCTCTCGATTCCCTTCCTTCGCCCTGAACGACGCAGCTTTGGCCCCAGGAGCGGCCTGATCTGTCTTGCTTGACGCCGGCCCATCACGGCGTCAAGCAAGACAGCACACTGCCACGGCTGCAGCCGACGCCTGAAGCGATGTCCGGCCATCGGCGGCAGGGCGCTCACGAGCCGCGGCCGTCGGCATGTCGCGGCAGGCCGCCCCCGACGCCGTTCGCGGGGCCCCATCCAAACCGAGTAAGAAATGCAGGTGCCTGTCATCGCGAAGGTATCTGGCACCCCCGGAACCGTGGGCCTGGAACGGCTGGGAGTGGGCCACCGACGGACGGTTCCCGGGACCGTGGGATGACCTTCACGGCAACTTCCGAGTCGCCCTTTCAGCGAGCCTGCAGGACCAGAAAACGTTCCCGATCCGCCAAACTGGGCGCAGAGTCGCGCCAACCTCACCGGAAGCCTTGGCATCGCTCCGGCTGTAGAAGTCCACCGCGCGGCATTCGATCACACAGGTCGCTGGAACGCGGCGGGCCCGAACGCTAAACCGACGCACAAATACAGTGACGGACGATCCACCTCGGCATATTCCTTCCTATACAAGCGCCGACGGTCATCTTCCGCAAGGACCACGCTGCGCGCCTATCCAACAACGGTCATGGCGGGCGCAGGCTTCAACTGCCCAGCCCTTCGTGGCTGCTCATCAGATTAGATGGAAGACTTCTCACCAGTCCTGGGGTTTACCTTGTATGCGCGGATTTCGTCGTCCTCGCCGTCCCCTGGACAAAGGTCCGAGAGGCGGTGGCTAACTTACCTGCCCGCAAAGGGCGGATCGTCATTGATGCCACCAACCAATGGGCGAGTCTGACTCCCACGTTTGTCGCGGACAAGCTCGACATCGGAGGCAGTGAACTCGTCGCCTCACTGATCCCCGGGGCGCACGTCATCAAGGCCTTCGATAACATGTATGGCCCCTATATTGCTGCCGACCCCATCACCGCAGCCGGCCGCCGGATCCTTTTTTACGCTGGCGACGACCGGAACTCGAAGAAGCTCTTCCGCTCCGTCGTCGAGGGCTTCGGGTTCGCCCCCGTCGACCTCGGCCCGCTGCCGATGGGCCGCCTCATGCAAGTGGACGGCGGACCCCTGACCGGCCTGCACGCCATCCGGGAGGGTTGACAGCGAGTACGACACCCTCTCCGGAACGCCTCACATTCCGAAGCGGGTCAAGTATTCTCCGGCAGGAATTTGCCGAAATCAACCATCCCTGGGCCGATTCCGAATTCCTTGCCCGGATTGAGGTTACTTGTTGATGCGGGTCCGCTCGCAGCCGGACGGGTCTTCCAGTTGGGCACCGAGATTTTCAACGGCCTATATGAAAGAGCGTAGGTCGGCAGACGTGTGAGGGCCGGAGTTCAGAATGAAGTTGTGATGCTACATCCCTACTGCATCTAGGGTTTTGATCGAACACCAGGAAAGGCCCCTGCACGTGCTGAAGTGATCAGGCGTTGCAGAGCCCGTATGCCTTAGCAAGGGAGAGTATTTTTTGTGCCCGGAGGAGCCGCGGAAGATATGAACCGTCTCCAGGAGCAACGCCCGATTCGTGAGCCGCGAGCAGCTCCGTCGCCCATTGACGTTCAGCTTCGCTGGGGGAAAGCCCCTTGTTGATCGTTTCGGCCGCTGCAGGCGCCAAACAGAGCTTGCCTGTCATGCCCATTTCTGCGCTGAGTCGGCCCGCCTCGAACAGCTCACGTTCGGAGGCGTCGACGCTGGGGCCGTCTATCGGGCCAGGGAGACCCCCCACTCGGGACGCAATCACAAGGCGTGAGCGCGCGTATGCGAGGGCAGCCGGGGTATCTGCCGTCCCGGTGTCCCGACGAAAGTCTCCGACGCCAAAGGCCAGGCGGAACGTGCTGGGTGCGGTGGCGATCATGGCCGCATTTTCTATGCCTATCGCGGACTCAATCAAGGCGATGATCGGCGTTCCGGCGGGGAGCCTTGAGGCGGTAGCGGCGATTTGGTCGGCCGTTTCCGTCATGGCCAGCATGATGCCCCGCAGTCCTGGTGCCTGGGACAGCGCCGCCAAGTCATCGGCCCAGTACTCGGATTCCGGTCCGTTGACGCGCACCCAGGTGCTCGTTCCGGTGGACAGTGCCTCGGCCACTATTTGTCGTGCATGGGCTTTTTCCGTTGCCGGGACTGCGTCTTCCAGATCCAATATGACGGAGTCTGCTTCGGATGTAAGCGCAGCAGCGAAGGCAGTCTTTTTGGCGGCGGCGGTCAGCAGCCAGGATCGGGAGAGGTTGGCGGGAAGCTGCAGTGCTCTCCCGTTTCGATGGGGCAGGGGTGGTCCGCTCAGCTGTCTGCCGGGTTGTGGGGTGTTCGTCATAGTCGGCATGGGCTACTGCTCAACGTCGATTTGGGCTGAGGCCGCCTGAGGGTTGGCTAGGTGCTCCGGTCGAAGGATCGCGTCGAGTTCTGCGGCGTTGAGGAGCCCGCGCTCCAGGACGAGATCGGTGACACTCCGGCCGGTGGCGAGGGCCTGCCTGGCGATTGATGTCGAGGCGTCATAACCGATCAAGGGGTTGAGGATCGTTACCACCCCGATGCTGGCATCGACCTGAGCACGGAGGAATGCCTTATTGGCCGTGATCCCGTCAATGCAGTGATCTGCGAGAGTGGTGCAGGCAGCGGTCAAATGGGCCAGGCTGGCAAACATGGACCGGCCGATAATGGGTTCAAAGGCGTTGAGCTGTAGCTGTCCTGCTTCCGCAGCGATGGTGATTGTAAGGTCGTTTCCTATGACCTCGAAGGCCACCTGGTTGACGACTTCGGGGATGACGGGGTTGACCTTGCCGGGCATGATGCTGGAGCCGGCCTGCCGCGGGGGCAGATTGATCTCGGCAAATCCGGCGCGGGGTCCGGAGGAGAGAAGCCTCAGGTCGTTGCAGATCTTAGAGAGCTTGACGGCAACCCGCTTGAGTGTCCCTGAGAACAGGACGAAGGAACCGCAGTCTTGGGTCGCTTCCACGAGGTTCGCCGCGGTTGCCAGTGGCAGTCCCGTGATTCGCTGCAGATGTGCGCAGGAGGCAGCGGCGTAGTTCGGATGCGTATTGATGCCCGTTCCGATGGCTGTAGCTCCGAGGTTGATTTCGTGCAGGTGCACCATGGCCTCTTTGATCCTGAGCTCGTCTTCGCCCACCATGACGGCGTAGGTGCCGAACTCCTGTCCGAGGGTCATGGGCACGGCGTCCTGCAGCTGGGTCCTGCCTACCTTGACGACATCTTCGAACTCTTTGGCTTTGCGTGCGAAGGAGGCACGAAGGTAGGCCATTGCCTCGAGCAACTGGCCAGCGCCATTAATGGTCGCGATTTTCAGAGCGCTGGGATAAACGTCGTTCGTTGATTGTCCGAGATTGACGTCCCCATTCGGGTGAATCGCCGCGTAGTCACCCTTGTCGAGGCCAAGGTACTCCAGCGCCCTGTTGGCGATCACTTCGTTGGCGTTCATGTTCGTGGAGGTTCCCGCACCACCCTGGATCACGTCCACGACGAACTGATCCAGCAGTTGACCATCTTCAATGTGCTTGCAGGCCTGGACGATGGCATTCTTTTTGGTTTCGCTGATCAGCCCGAGGTCGTAGTTTGCGAGAACGGCGGCGTGCTTGACCTGCGCCAGAGCCTTGATCAGGACGGGGTAGGACGAGATCGGGACGCCCGTGATTGGGAAATTCTCCTTGGCCCGAAGAGTCTGAATACCCCAGTAGGCGGTGTCCGGAACCTGCCGGGTGCCCAAGAAGTCGGTCTCCGTGCGGCTAGCTGCTGCGACGGCGGGGGTAGTTGAAAACGTGGTGTGGTTCATTCCATGCTCAGTTCGGTTGTAAGCGGTGGCCGGTGAATTTGTGCTTTAGCGGCGGCTCGTGCTCGGGGCTACCGACAGAACTACGTTCTTAAGCACATGTAGTTCGCCAAAGTATTTATTCACGCCTTCGAACACGATCAACGGTTCGTTGCCGCGACGCAGGACAGACATGGGACACCTGGGCAGTCATTCAGTGGACGAGGTAGAAGACGGATGGCTGTGGTTTGCGTCCCATTCTATCTCAGTGTCCAATATATTGGATATCAGCGTCAAGAGTCCGGAGCTGGATACACCAAGCGGCTCAAACAACGCTCGAACCCCCCTTTACCCAATACGCAGTGTGCAATATATTGGAAGGAGGATAGAAATCCTTCCTCGTTACGAAACGACGCACATGAACACGCAGATTGAAAGGCCCGCCATCTTTTCCAGCGGTGCCAGCATTCACACACTTTCAAAAGCTAGGGCACTCCCGGGGGGCAGCCCGGACAGGAAGCGCAGCGTCGTCGGTATCCTCGGGGGGATGGGTCCGGCGGCTACAGCCGATTTCTATCTCAAGCTGGTGCAGGCGACGCCGGCCTCGTCGGACCAGGAGCACCTCCAAGTCCTCATCTGGTCCGATCCGACCATTCCTGACAGAACCGATGCGCTCCTGACCCACGGGGCCGATCCGACGCCAGCGTTGATTGCTGGCGCCCAACTGCTCCAGCAATCCGGAGCGGCGATGCTGGCGGTGCCATGCAACACGGCTCATGCATTCCTTGCTGCGGTCCAAGCAGCGGTCGATATCCCGATCGTTCACATGATTGAGGAGACGGCGAACCACGTACAGCTGCTCACACCCCATGTACACCGCGTAGGGCTGCTCTCGACCACCGGCACGCAGAAGGCCGGTCTTTACCAGGCATGGTTGGACAAGAAGGGTATTGAGGTTTTGTCTCCGGACGCTGAATCCCAAGAACATCTGGTCATGGCATCCATCCGGGACATTAAGGCTGGGAAAAGCGGAACTGCCGTAAGACCCCAATTCATAACCGCTGCCCGGAAGCTGATTGATGTCGGCGCCCAGGCCATCATTGCCGGATGCACGGAGGTTCCCGTGGGCCTGGCGGCGGGGGACATCGAAGTGCCGCTTATCGACCCAGCCCGAATACTGGCGGAATCGCTTGTACAACGGGTGCTCGCGTCCGGATGATGCAGAGTACAGTATCCAATATGCCACTAGCCCGCCAAAGCACAGTCGACCGCCCCAAAATGAGCGATGCCGCCTACGAGCGGCTGCGCGACGCAATTGTCCGCGGCGACCTGGCTCCCGGAGAAAAGATCAAAGACGCTGACCTGGCGGAAATGCTCGGGCTCAGCAGAACGCCCGTCCGTGAAGCGCTAACCCGGCTTGTTGAAAGCGGGCTCGTTGAATCCAAGCCCGGCGTCTACACCCGGGTCTCCACCCTTAACCAGCATGACGTTGCGGCCAATCTCTCCGTTCTGAAAGTCTTGGACTCCCTGGCAATGGAGTCGGCCGTTCCGCGATTGACCGAGCGGGACTTCCATTCCATGCGGCAGGCGAACAGGAACTTTGCCGCTGCAGTGCAAAGGCAGAACGTTTCGAAGGCTTTGGCCGCGGACGACGCCTTTCACCGCGTCATCATTGAGGCGGCGGGAAATCCCGTCATCGCCCGCGTCATCGAACAATTGCATCCCCAGTTGCACCGCATCCTTTACCGTAAGTTCTCCGGACTCCTCGGCGGCGAGGAAACCATCGACCACCACGAAGAACTCATAAAAGTCTGCGAACAAGGTGACGCCAAAGCCGCAGCCGCCATGTCCGGCGAACATTGGTCTCATCTCGCCGAGCTCATTAGCGGACTGTTCGACTCCAATGAACTTTCCGCCTAACCGGGGAGTAAGTATGTCTGGAACCATCGGTGTTGGCGCCGACGGCACCAACACCGCACGCTAGGCGGCGAGCTAGCAGGGGATTTCCCTTCGCTCCGCTCCTCGTCGTTTCGGCCGGTCTCTAACCGTCGCCCAGGTAAGCACGCTGAGGCACTCAGCCGGAAACTTTGTTGAGCTCTTGATACTCATCCCGTAAGGACAGGCCCAAAGCTCACGCATTCCACTTATTGTGCCGCACACGAATTAGGCCGTTACCTCGGTCGCACTGCGCCTTGGCCCTGCGGTGGACCCCCTGACTATCAATTCAGTTGGTAGCGTCCGGTTCATGAACGCGTCCGTGCTGCCGTCAATACGGTCGAGCAAAACTTCCGCGGCCATACGACCCAACTCAAGGACCGGCTGGGAGACGACGGTCAGGGGCGGGGTGACCAATCGCGTCCACTCCAGATCATCAAATCCCAAGAGAGAGACGTCGTCAGGTATCGCGAGTTCCAGGGCTTTCAAGCCCCGGAATGCACCGATGGTCATGACGTTATCAGTGGCAAAGAGGGCTGACGGTGCGCCATGCTGGAATCGTTTCGTGACAGCGCTAAAGGCGCGCTCGGCTGAGTAGCCATCACTTGAGAGAATATTTTCCCGGCGCCAGGGGATGCCGGCCTTTTGCAGGGCGCGCAGGTACCCGACTAGCCTGGCGCCACTTTGCCTTTGGGTTGCTGTTTCCAGGTCATGGATGGCCTCCGGGTCGGCCAGGAACGTTGCTTCGGTTGCGCGTGAAGCTTCGGAGACGATGGCAATTGATTCGTGACCCAAGCCGATGAGGTAGTCCACCGCAGCTTCTGCCGCCCGGGCACCGTCAACCATCACAGCGTCTGCTGGAACGTTGCGCATCGAATGGTCAACGAAGACGAGTGGAACGCCCTGCCGCTTCAGTCGGTGGAAATGCTCGATGTTGTTTCCTCTGGCCGGATAAACAATTAGACCATCGACCCGTTTGCCAAGGAGAACGTCCACCTTTTTCTGCTCACGTAGCTGATCCTCGTCCGTATTGGTGACGATCACTTCGACATCCCGTAGGGCGGCACCGTCGCTGATTCCCCGGACAAGCCTGGCAAAAAACGGGTTTTCGATGTCACCACAGACAACGCCGATCGTGCGGGTTCGGTTCTCTCGCATGCTCCGGGCTAAATCGTTTGGCCGGTAGCCGAGTTCTTGTGAAGCGTTTTCTACCTTGAGGCGAAGCTCCTCACCGACGTTGCCGTAGCCTGCCAACGCTCTTCCCGCTGTTGCGCGTGAGACTCCCGCACGCAAAGCAACGTCACGAATAGTTGGCTGACTGGATCCCGCTCTGTCTGTCACCCTATCTCCCCTTCAAACGACTAGTCGCGACTGTAACACCACCCTACAAGAGAACGATCTCTTGACAAGTCCGGCCGCGCCGAGGAGAGTTGGATCACCCCCGAGAGATCGTTCTCTCAAGTGGAAGTTCTGCACATCCCGTAAGTCCAAGGAGTTTCATGACTGTCCAAACAGTAGCCGTCCGCCCCAGCCCCGCTGACTTAAAGGAAACGTTTGACCGCATTCTGTCCTTCCGTCCCCAGTTGGACGCGATCGCAGAGGACGCCATCGCAAAGGGTCTGAAAAACGTGTTCTTCGTCGGCGCTGGGGGTTCCTACCTCGCTGCCTTTGGAGCGGTCTTCCTTCTCCAGAGCAAAACGAACCGATTCGAAACGCACCATATGACCAGCGCCGAATTCACCAGTCGCAATCCAGCTGGCCTGGGCTCACACAGCCTGGTGATCGCGGGCTCACACACCGGCGGCACGAAGGAGACACTGGAAGCAATCGAGCTCGCCAAGTCCGCTGGGGCTACGGTGATTGGCTGGTCCTACAACCCTGACAGCGCCCTCGCCTTGGCCTCGCCGCACTTCTTCGCCTACGAGTCAAAGACCACAGCGGCCGATGCGAAGCAGATGATTGTGGCCGTCGTGGCTTGGTCACTGCTGAAGGCGGCTGGCTACGAGGCTAACTACGATGCCGTGAACGCCACCTACGAGAACATGGCTACTGCTTTGTTGTCTGTCCACGAGCAGGTCGAGGACAGGTTTTACGAAATCGGCCAGCGCTACCACGCGGAACCTGTCACCTACGTTCTGGGTGCAGGGCCCGGAACTGCGGGCGCGTACAACCTCTCAATGTGCTATTTCCAGGAGATGCAGTGGATGCATTCGGCGTTCTGGAACACGGCAGAGTTCTTCCATGGCTCTATGGAAATCGTGGACGAAAACACCCCGTTCTTCGTCTTCCTTGGCGAAGACAGCACCCGGCCAATCGGCGAACGCGCCGTTGCTTTCCTGTCCGAATACACCAAGAAGCTGATCGTGATTGACACCAAGGATCTGGATTTGCCCGGGATCCCGGAAGACCACCGCGACCTTGCCACCTCCCACGTTCTCCTCACCATCTCGATCCGGCTTGCCAACTACTACGCTCACGCTTCGGGGCACGACCTGTCCCTGAGGCGGTACATGGGCAAGGTCGCATACTGATGCACCTTATTACCATCGGCGACAATGTCGTCGATCGTTACACCTCCCGGGGACTCATGTTCCCGGGAGGGAGCACCCTGAACGTAGCCGTATTTGCTGCTCGTGCGGGCATCAAATCCAGCTACATTGGAATCGTTGGAGACGATCGCGAAGGGCGTCTGATCCGGTCCGCCGCGGAAGCTGAAGGAGTGGACATCTCCCTCGTGGCTACGCTCCCGGGTGCCACCGCCTCCACCAACGTCAGCCTCGTAGAGGGGGACCGTTCATTCGCCGGTTCGTCCAAGGGAGTCTCGGTGTTTGTTCCCACAGCTTCACATCTGACGGCGGTTGAAAAGGCCCACGTCGTCCACACCGGCCATTCCAGCGTGATGGAGCATCACCTCAGCGATCTGGCCAAGAGAACTCCCTTGTCGTTTGATTTCTCGGACCGTCATGAGGATGCCTACCTGGAGCGGGTCATGCCGTACGTGCAATTTGCCCATTTCTCCGCTTCCGATCTTTCGCCCAAAGAGACAGCGAGGTTGATAGAACGCGCCCTGGCATTCGCTCCCAGGTCTCTTCTGGTAACTCAGGGAGCCAACGGCGCGGACTACTTCGAGGACGGCGAACACTGGCATCAGCCAGCCATGCCGACTCAGGTAACTGACACCCTGGGGGCCGGAGACACGATGATCGCAACCCTGCTTGCCCGGCGGGGGCAGGGCGTTCCGCCAGCCGCAGCGCTGGCCGACGCCGCAGCAGCAGCAGCGAAATCCTGCACGTATTTCGGCGCGTTCGGCTACGGGACACCCCTGGCCGAAGCCGTATCCGCTCAGGATCACGCAATTGAATACTCCATGGAATAATCGGAAGGACAAACGATGAAGGCTAGAAAATGGGCTATTGGAGCCCTTGCTGTAACAGTGTTGGCTGGAATGCTAGTTGGCTGTACGCCGACCGTTGCCGACACGCGTGGCTCGAAGTCGCACGACTTCGTCATAGGGCTCGCCTCGGAGCCGCCGACGTTCAATCTCGGACTCACGACAAATGGCGACTCTGAGATCATCGGATCAGCGGTGTTCGACACCCTGGTCAAGGTCGACCGCAGCTTCAAAATCCTCCCCGGTCTCGCGGAGTCGTGGAGCGCCAACAAAGACTCCACCGAATTCACCTTCCACCTTCGCAAGGGCGCGAAGTGGCACGACGGCGTGCCGTTCACCTCAGCGGACGTGAAGTTCTACTTCGACAAGATCATTCAGCTTCACCCGCTCGGGGGTCCCATCGCCGCGATCTACAGCAAGACCGAGACACCCGACGACCTCACCGCGATCATCAAACTGAAATCGCCCTACGGCCCGTTCTTCGAGGCAGTCACGGCGAACTACCTGATACCCAAGCATCTCTATGAGGGCACGGACATCGCAACCAACCCCTACAACGTCAAGCCTGTCGGCACGGGTCCGTTCGTGTTCAAGTCCTACACACCGGGCGACTCAGTAGTTCTCGTGAGGAACGACAACTACTGGGGCAAACAGGGTGACGTGGATCGAATCGTCGGCAAGATCCTGCCGGACGCGAACGCACGTTCGCTGTCGTTCGCAAGTGGCGAGGTCGACTTCACGGTGAACCCCGGACTCGAGCAGCTGCAGATCCTCAAGAAGAACCCGAATGTCCTCGCGCTCGACTGGACGCTGCCCGAGCACCTCGTCGGGTTCTTCAACACAGCGAATCCGATTCTCGCGAAGTTCGACGTGCGCCAGGCGCTGTACCAGGCGATCGACCGAAGCGAGATCGCCGACAAGGTGTACCAGGGAACCGGTGAGGCAGACCGCTCGGTGTTGCCGAACCAGATAACCTGGGCCAACGACGAGTCGATCGACTTCACGAAGAAGTTCAAGTTCGACCTTAAAGCTGCGGCAGATCTCCTCGACAAGGCCGGCTACCCGGCCGGCGCCGATGGCCGCCGGTTCTCGCTCAACGTCACCTACCGCACGGAAATCCCCACGTGGGGCAAGGCTGCCGAGCTGATCAAGGCGAACTTCGCCAAGATCGGGGTGGCCGTAAACCTCGTGGGTCTCGACCCGAGCATCTACCGCGATGCAATCTTCACGAACCACACATACGACCTCGTGCTGACGCAGCTGGCCGGCTACGCGGATCCCAGCATCGGAGTCGCGCGTGCTTACGAGTGCAACCCGGCCAAGGTCGCCTTCCGCAACCCGACGGGCATCTGCGACCCCGCGATCGACCATGCCTTCGCTGCTGCCGCATCCGTCGCCGACCGCGCCGAGCGCAAAGCGGCATTCACGGACGCCGCAGCCGCCGTGGCTCATTCGCTCGCGACACTTCCCCTCGTGTCCATCAACCAGATAGAGGTGCTTCGCGCCGACAAGTGGAATGGGCTCGAGGACTTCGCACGAGTGCACCACCAGGACTGGAGCGCCCTGGTAGCGAAGAACTAGCGAACCAATCAGCCCGGGTGGTGGACTTCTTGCCTCACAAGTCGTCCACCATCCACTCTCACGCAACCATGCCCAGGGAGATCCCATGAAGGCACCAGAATCATCGCCCTACCTCGCGCGACCAGCTACCGGAGCGACTCCAAAAGCCCTCGCCTCACCAGCCCTTCCCCGCTTCCTAGGCTTGCGCCATGTGGCGCGCTTGATCGGCTCGTCGCTACTACTCGTATTCGTCGTCATCTTAGTCATGTTCCTGCTTCTCGAACTCGCGCCCGGCGATCCGGTCCAGGCCATGGTCGGCGAGGCTCCGGTGCCTGAAGCGTTCCGACAGCAGATGGTCGCCACCTATGGACTAGATCGATCGCTGCCCGAGCGGTTCATCTCCTACATCGCGAACATCGCGACGGGCAATCTCGGGTATTCCTTTGCCAACCATCAGCCCGTGTCCGAACTCATCATCGGTCGACTGGGCAATACTCTCGTCCTGACCCTTCCGAGCCTGGTCATCTCGTCCATCGGCGGAATCCTGCTGGGCACGGCCGCAGCTCGCACCCGCTCCCGTCTGAAGGACGGGGCAATCTCGTTCATCGCGGTCGCCGGATTCTCCATCCCAAGCTTCTGGCTCGCTCTGCTCCTCATCATCCTGTTCGCCGTCACGCTCCACTGGCTGCCCGCTCAGGGCATGTCATCGTTCTCGTCCGGGGGGGTCCTTTCGATCCCCCACATGATCCTGCCGCTCATCGCACTCGCCACGGGCGAGCTCGCGTTCAAGGCCCGCATCATGAGGTCGACCATGATCGAGGTGCTCGGCCAGGACTACATCGACACCGCACGATCCAAGGGCCTGTCGAGCTTCCAGATCCTCCGCCATCACGGGCTCCTGAACTCGATGCTCCCCATGGTGTCGGTGATCGGCTACAGCTTGGGATTCACGTTGGCGGGTGCCGTCACGGTCGAGAAGGTGTTCGGCTGGCCTGGAATGGGGATGCTCCTGTACACGTCAATCCAGACCGGCGAGCACATGGTCGTCATGGGCATCCTGCTCATGATGACGGTCACCATCGTGATCGTGAACATCCTGACCGACGTGGTCTACGGGCTCGTCGATCCCCGCATCCGGGCCCGCTCGCGCGCCGCACAAGGAGTGAAATCATGACGTTACGTGCCCCCGTTCAGTTGGTCGACCCCGCGACCTACAGCTTCCAGAGACCGCTTCGTGAGTTCATCCGCAGGCCATCCACGATCGTGTACCTGTCGATCGTGGCGGCGGTAGCCCTCATCTGTTTCGTGGGACCAGCATTCGGTGATGACCCGAACTCCACCGGGTTCGCCGTACTGACCCCGCCCGATGCCCAGCACCTTGCGGGCACCGACGGACTGGGTCGGGATCTGCTCGCGCGGATGATGCTAGGTGGACGGAGCTCGCTTCTCGTCGGCGTGGCCGTCGCTGCCCTGTGTTTGACCGTCGCGGTGGTGGTCGGAGGTCTTGCCGGGTTCTACGGCGGTCTGGCGGATCGTCTGCTGACCAAGGTCTCAGAGTTCTTCCAGGTGGTTCCGAGCATCATCCTCGCCCTGGTGGCAGTCACGCTGTTGGGTTCCAGCCTGCCACTGATCATCCTGATCCTCAGCGCCACCATGTGGCCGCAGGTGGCAAGGATCGTGCGTGCAGAGTGCATGCGGATCGCCTTGCTCGGCTATGTCGAATCATCACGAGCTGCTGGATTCTCGTCACTCAGGATCTTCTGGTCGGATGTGCTTCCGAACGCCTTCCCGCCCGTGCTGGTCGCGACCACCATGACGGTAGGCCGAGCGATCCTTTCTGAATCGAGCCTGTCATTCCTGGGCCTGGGAGACGCAAACATACCCAGCTGGGGTGCGCTTCTCTACGACGCGCAGCCCTTCATGCAGATCGCATGGTGGCCCACGCTCTTCCCGGGGGCGGCGATTTTCATCGTCGTGCTCACGGCGAACATGCTGGGCGACCGCCTCAACGACAGCCTCAATCCGGCTCTCAGCAGGGTCAAGTGATCGAGATGGCATCCCAACCCACCACAAGCCCCCTGCTCGAGGTCCGCGACCTCAGCGTCTCGCTGCCGACGGGTCGCGGCCAGTCGGTGCAGGCCGTCACCTCGGTGAGCCTGACCGTCGCTCGCGGTGAGCGCGTCGGGATCGTCGGCGAATCCGGCTCCGGCAAGTCAGTGTCGGTACGCGCGATCTCCGGGCTCCTGCCCCAGTCGCCCCTCGTTCGAGTCGAAGGCTCGATCGAGTTCGCGGGCCACGAGCTCGTCGGCGCGAGGGAGAAGGTCTGGGACGACATCCGGTCCAAGCGCATCGGGATGGTCTTCCAGGATCCCTCGACATTCCTGAACCCGACAATGCGAATCGGCCAGCAGGTTCGAGAGGCGCTCGTGAACGGGCGGTCGGAGAACAAGGCCCGTTCGGAGGTCGTGCGCTTCCTAGAGCTCGCGGGTCTCTCGAAGGCGCGGGAGTTGGTCGCTTGCTATCCCTTCGAACTCAGCGGTGGCATGCGACAGCGCGTGCTCATCGCCATTGCGCTCGCCAAGGCGCCCGAGTTGATCATCGCTGACGAACCGACCACGGCTCTCGACGCCACCGTGCAGCGGCGGGTGCTTCGCTCACTTGACGCCAGCGTCGACGAGCTCGGCACTTCGCTACTACTCATCACCCATGATCTCGCGGTGATCGCGGGCCTGTGCGAACGCGTGTACGTGATGTTCCGCGGCGAGATCGTGGAGTCGGGCACCACCGACCAGATCTTCCACGATCCCCAGCACGATTACACGAAGGAGTTGCTGCGCTGTGTGCGCAGCCTCTCGGATGACACGCCCGATCTTTACGTCAGCGACTACTCGGCTCGCGCCTGACGCGTTCGAAAGGCACCCCATGATACTTCAAGCAACCAACGTCTCCAAGACCTTCGGTCGTCGGCGAGCCGGTGCACCCAAGGCGGTCGACGACATTACGATCTCGGTGGCTCCTGCTGACTTCATCGCAGTCGTCGGGGAGAGCGGCAGCGGCAAGAGCACTGTCGCCCGCATCCTGCTCGGGCTCATCGCACCGGATGAGGGAACCGTGACGTTCAACGGCGAGGACCTCTCGTCGATGTCGCGCGCCCAGCGTATGGAGTTCCGGTCGTCCGTGCAGTGTGTGCTGCAGGATCCGGCCGCAGCCCTCAACCCGCGCAAGTCGGTGAGCGACATCCTGGCCGAGGTCATCGTTCTGCACGGCATCGCACGCGGCCGCAAGCAGGTGCTCGAGAAAGTGCACGAGGCCCTGGAGATTGTCGATTTGCAGCCGGCGCAGATGTACGCGAATCGGTATCCGCACCAGCTCAGCGGGGGCCAGCGGCAGCGCGTGCTCATCGCGCGTGCGGTAATCCTCAGCCCATCGATCATCATCGCCGACGAGGCGGTTTCGGCGCTGGACGTCTCCGTTAAGGCGGGAGTCCTGAACCTGCTGAATCGCCTTGGCCGCGACCTGAACATCGGCTATCTCTTCATCACCCACGATCTGCCCGTGGTGAAGAAAGTCGCCCACGACATCTATGTCATGAAGGACGGCCGCGTCGTCGAGCACGCATCGAAAAAAGTCCTGTTCGAGCATCCGGCCACGGCGTACACCCGCGAACTGCTGGCCGCGGCACCGGTGCCCGATCCCCGCGTGGCGCGGGACTGGATCAAGGCGGCAGGATGAGATGGTCGCTAGAACCGGGGCCGCGCGCCCATATTGTAAGCGTGTCGGAACGCGAGGGCCTCTACTGATGCGAGCTTTAGTTGCTGACGGACGGGGCGGGCTGTCGGTCGAGTCTGTTCCGGACCCAGAAATCGGCCCTTTCGACGTTCTCTGCAGGATTCTGTATGGATCGGTGTGCGCCGGAACCGACACCCATGTCGTTCACGGAAGGCTCGGCGCGCAATATCCATCCATCATCGGCCACGAAAGCATCGGTGAAGTCATCGCGGTCGGCAGCGAGGTTCGAAGTTTCCGACAGGGAGATCACGTCACTCGTGTGTTCGCTCAGGCATCGTCCGCCGGCTTGGCTCTTAGTTGGGGAGGGATGTGTGAGTTCGGCGTCGCGCGCGATCACCGCGCAATGAGAATGGCCGGGCTGGCCGAAAGCGAGGGGGCACGATTCGCGGTCAACGAGGTCATGCCGCCTGGGCTAATGAGTGCTGTACATGAGCCGATCATGATCACGTGGCGCGAGACTTTCGATTACGTCCGACGCCTGGGGGTCTCCGAGCGTGATCGGGTGGTTGTGTCCGGCTCAGGGGCCAATGGATTGTCGCTTGCAGCGATGAGCGTGCTATTAGGAGCCGACGTGACGGTGGTGGGCTCTGCCTCGCGAGCACGCGAAGTCGACAGGATCGGGGCCGACGGCATCGACTACCGTGACGAGTCGAGGGTTTCGGAATTTGTGAATGTTAACAGAGGGCGTGTTGCAGTGCTCATCGACGCGACCGGACAGTCCGGCTCGATTGATGCCCTCCTCCCGACCCTGCGTGTGGAGGGGGTGTTGGGCGTATACGGACTAGACGACGCCCGTTCATACCAAATCCAACCGCTACGCACACAATCGTTTCGCGTCTACAACGGAGGCTATCGCGAGGCGGACGCTCATGAACCAGTGGTCGCCTTGGTGCGTGCTGGGAAATTGGATGCCTCGATCTGGATCGATGAGAGCATGGCGTTCGGCTGGCATGACATTCAGAATGCATTCGAGGCAGCAGAACAGCGCACGCTCCTCAAGCCGGTCGTGAAGCTCGGGGACCAAGCCGGACTACAAACAAAGAAGGAGCAGAAATGACCAAACAAGGAGCAGAAATGACGATTGACCGCACTGTCCTAGGTAGGACGGGTATCGAAGTGAGCCGTCTGGGCCTCGGTGGACTATATCTCCGTCGTGACACGATGTCCGACACACGAGCTGCGGTCAAGTTCGCGCTGCACGCGGGCGTCAACTTCATCGATACGGCACCTGGCTACGGCGAAAGTGAAGCGGTGCTCGGTGAAGTACTCCGAGACTTGCCGGACCAACCCCTGATCCTCTCGACGAAGCTCGGGGGACGCCCGGTTCCCTTCGACCCGAAGGATGAATCGGTGCTGCGTCGATCCTTTGAGATGAGCCTTGAGGCGCTGGGGCGGGACCATATCGATCTATTGATCGTGCACGAGCCTGACCGAAAGCGCGAGTACGACTGGTGGACAGACGACCTGACCTACGAAGGCCCGGTCCGCACTCTCCTTGAGACGCTGCGCTCCGAGGGGCTGATCCGGGCTACCGGAGTCGGCGGAACAACAGCTCACGAGTTGGCTCGGGTCTGCGACAGCGGGGCATTCGATGTTGTTCTCACCGCGTTCAACTACAGCCTCCTCTGGCGTGAGGCCGAACTCGAAATATTTCCCGCGGCGCGTCGGCACAACATGGGAGTCATCGCGGGATCCCCCCTGCAGGGAGGCCGGCTGGCGATTCGCCGAGACGAGGAGGTGGCCGCTGCCCCTTGGATCAGCGATGCGCGCAAGCACCAGTTTGCGGAGCTGTATCGCTTGTTGGATGACGAGGGATTGGACATCGCCGAGGTAGGGATGCGATTTGTCTACCACTCGGCGCACGTGCATACGACCCTGACCGGCGTGCGGTCGGAAGGAGAGGTGGAAGCGAACATCCGAGTCGTGCAACTTGGACCGCTAGAGCCACGTATTCTCGATCGGCTCGACGAAATTCGTCGAATGGTCCCCTTCCGGCCGACTCTGGAGCCGTTCAGCTTCCCACTTGGAACCTCGACACTGGGCAACGCGAAGTTCTACTAAATCGTCGGCGGTCAGGACGTTGGGGCTTTACCCGGCGTCCAAACAATGGACACCTGCGTGAGCCTGAGTATCCTGCGACGCTACTGGATGGACTGGGACGGCCCCCGCATCGGCTACCAAGTAGAGGAGCTACTCAGTGTCGAGGACGATGCGGTGACCGATAGTTGGGTCGTCGCAGCACGTGGCGCGAATGGCTGAGGGTAGAAACCCCGCCGACTGATTGCCGTGCTAAGCCTTCACTGAAGTGTGGCGCAACGAACCCGCTGTTCGGCCGTCGCGTGCAAACAGGTGGCCATATCCTGCACGGTACTCGAAGTTCTTTCCAGAGCCGGCACTCAGTGAGCACTCACACCACCGAACCGGATGCATTACCAGTTCGCTGCGCCCGCACGGCCGATACGAGAACTTTCTGGCGGCTGTGAGGGGAACTCTACGGCTTCCGTCGACTCGGACAAGCTTCTGCGTGGCGATCAACCACCTCGGCGCAACGTCGAACTCTTTGCCAACGAAGTTGCTGCAATGACGCTATTCCCGTACCTGCGTGAAGGCATCGCAAGCATTACAGCGGAGGTTTTCGGCACGCCGATTACCCTGCCCGTTGCTCAACGTGGGCAAATAGGTTTTGAGGTTGTTGAACCAGATACGTAATAAGGCCGGCACGGAACATGCGCACGATATAGCCAGCCTGTGCTCGCAAGCCTTAGTCAGGCCCGACGACTTCCGGAAACAGCGCTCTGCCTTAGCTGGGACCTGGTAACCCAGGCCTCGGGGAGAGATCACGACTGAACGGAGCGGACAACGGTCTCGACCCCTCACTCAACATCTCGTGCACAGAGCTCGTCTTTACTGAAGAGCTTCGGCTAACGCGGCTTGTAGATGTCGGAGCGGTGTTCGATGCGGTGGACGAACAGGGCGTGTTCTTCGATGTCGAGGGTGAACAGCACCCTGTAGTCGCCGCGCCGTGCGGTGCGCAGTCCGAGCAGTTCGTTCGTGAGGGGTTTGCTCAGCCGGTGGGGATTGTCCGCAAGTGCGCCGGTGACGAATTCAACGATCGCTGCTGCCGCTTTCTCCGGCAGCCGCCGGAAACCCCTCAGTGCCGGGCTGGTCACCTCAACGTTCCATTGTCCGGGACCATTGGATTCTGCGCCGGTCACCGCGGCGGCAGACCGAATTCACGGCGGAGGTCTGCGCCGCCGACCGTGTTGCCCCCGGCAATGTCGCGCCGGGCCTGGTCCAGGTCTTCGCGGATGCCCGGCTGTGAGAGCCAGTGGATGGTCTCCTGCAGGGATTCCAGGTCATCGGCGGACATCAGCACCGCCGACGGGTGCCCGTGCCGGGTGATCTGGATGATCTCGTGCGTCCTGTCTGCTTCCTCTACGAGGGCGGACAGCTTGTCCTTCGCTTCGCTGAGCGGTACCGTTTTCATGTCTGGAATTATAGCCTGATATCAGGCCATCAGCTAGCCCGACTTTTAGCCGATAACCTGCCTTATGTCAAGTAAATTGGTTGAAGCTTCAACTAAATTCCGTGAGGCCGAGCAGCAAGCCGTCCCCCGTTGTCCCGTCTCACTTAAAGTGACCCAATCTCACTACAGATGAGGCATTAGGCCAATCTGTCTCACTTTAGTTGGACCATTGGCCCCCATAATCCGCGGATTTCCGGGGATTCCGAACCACCGTACGTACTGCGATTCTGCGATTTGAGTCACCTAAAGTGAGACCAACCAACGCGATCCGTCTCACGAAACATGACCCAGCCGCGAGAAATCAGGGCCGGACGGTTCAACTTAGGTGAGACGGGACACCCGTCCCTAGTCGGCGGAAATATCCAACACCGGCAGATATGTTGCATGGATCACATTTCGTCTATGGTTGTCCGGGGCGCCACAGCGTTGTGGCACCCAACTGAGAGCGGAGAAATTTTCGTGACGACAGACAAGCTTCGAGCGCTGGTCCGCGTGGACCTCGACTGCGCAAAGGCCCAGGTTGCCACCCAGGGCCGCGTGACGTCCAGGAGCGTCCATGGCCTGTATGACGTGATGAAGCGTGCCAACTCGCTCACCGCGGGCATGACGCTGGAGCTCGATATGACCCGGGCCTGGATCGAGCCCGACGCGCTGGAAGAACTCCGGACTTGCTCGCGGTCCCACCATCTGCCTGCCCACGTCGATCCGCTCCAGTCCGAATACCGGTTGAGCATCCTCGCCCCCGATTACGCTGCGCTCCTGGGACCATTAGCTACCCAGGCGGCCTGACCCCAACAGCGATCCCCAACATAAGGGTGGAAAACCCACCAACGAATCTCCGCATGATTCGGCGAAACGGTCACCGCATGGTTCCTCACTCCCGTATTTTCCGGGGATTCTGGCAACGCCGATAGTAGCGACGTCCCCATTCAGCGTTGCTTGAGAGTACGGACTCCATGGATAAGTTTGCAGCCAGGAACATAGATGGATCGGACGCTGTCCTGGAGGTTCGTGTGGAGCTCGTCGGCAGCGTGCCGACAATTTGGCGTCAGTTTGAGATCCGGGGGTCCATGGCTCTGAAACAGGTACACAAGGTCCTGCAGGCAGTCTTTGGCTGGGAGGACGCGCACCTGCACAGGTTCACAACAGATGATCCTTTCGCCCCGCTGCGGCCGGTAAACGGCGAGATTCCGGAAGTCCTGCAGTGGCTACCAAGGCAGGAATGCGAAGAACCGGGAGACAGGCCTGAAGAGGGGTGCTCCCTGGACCAGCTGCTCGACCTGAGTTCAGGCGCAGCCTTCTACGAATACGACTTCGGCGACAGCTGGCTGCACCGGATCGAACTGATTTCCCGCCGGCCCGCAAACGACGACACTCCACCAGCTCTGCTGATTGACGGCGGCCGGCGCGGCCCGCTGGAAGACTCCGGAGGATTTCCCGGCTACGAGGAGATCATGGACGCCGTCGCCGACCCGTCCCATCCTGGCCACGCCGAACATTCCGCCTGGGCGGCCGACATGACCGGCTCCGATAAGCCTTTCGACCCTGCATTCCTGGACATCGCGGCGGTGAACCTGACGCTGGCCGAGGAGTTCTAACCCCCGGATTTTGCGGTGTAAAAGGCCTGGTCCTTAACGCCAGACACAGCGCCTTCCCCGCGCGCTCCCAACCGCTTCCCGCCGCATAAATGGACGTTACGTCAAGCAAATTGGTTGAAACTTTGTCGGGTTGATGTGCTCTCCGATCGTGCGGGCAGCAGCTGCGGTCCCCCGGGGTTGAACCATTGGCCCGCTACGCCAAGCGACGGTGATCCTTTGGTTCCGGGCTCCGGTTCCCAATTGTCCAGACACGTCTGGACAATTGGAGGCCGGTCCTTTCTGCCGTGCAGAAAGGACCGGCCGGCGGAAAAGTCCAAAGGACGACCGCCATATTCCTCGAGGACTGCAGCGTCAATGAGGCAAGCCGTTCAGGGCTGGACACCGATACCTGCTACGGACTCTATGTCAGCTGGTGCTACTTGAACCGGGAAGTCCCCTTCCCGATCACACCCTCGGCACGGCCCTCTGCCTCGCGGGCCCTCGTCCGGAGTGAAAAGGCAAAAAGGGCATATTCCAAGGACTGCGCATGACCGAGCCGGTCTTCCTCGCGGAGTTCCGTATCGGGGTTTGCCGGCCGGGCCCCGATCCGAAAACTCCTTCCAAAAGCCCAACCCCTTGTCTGCCGTCCCCACGGGATCCTATTGTTTGACCCATACAGCCGGTCTCTGCTGCCGTTCGTCCGGACGTCTTCGTGGCGTCTGCCACGGAAGAACCACGTCAGGCCTTCCGTTCCACGGGCGGGAGTTTCCTGCACGGAATTCGGGAGGCCAGGGATGCGTATAGGACTCATTGCAGGACCATGGATCACGGTCCCGCCGCTCACGTATGGCGGTACCGAGAGAGTTGTGGACTGCCTCGCACGGGGCTTTGCCGCGGCCGGGCACGACGTTGTCCTGGCCGCCCCCTCCGACAGCGAATGCCCGGTGCCGCTGGCCCCTGGCATGAGGAGCTCGGAGCCGGCCGGTCTGGGGTTCACACTATCGGAGCTGAGCCACGTGATACGCGCCTACCGCGGGATGGGCGGAATGGACATCATCCACGACCACACCCTCGCCGGCCCCCTGTACAAGAACCGTCCGTTATCGGTACCGGTCGTGGCAACCATTCACTGCCTTCTCGCGCCCCCGGCCGCCGATATTTACCGTGCCGCCGCAGAAACGGCGAGCATCGTGGCCATTTCCAACGACCAGGTCAGCCGCGTACCGGAGCTGCCGATCGCCAGGGTCATCCACCACGGAATGGACTTGTCCCTGGTCCCTCGGGGCGCCGGCAAAGGCGGATACGCGTGCTTTGTCGGGCGGATGTCCCCCGATAAGGGCCCTGCCGAGGCCATCCTCACTGCCCGGAAGGCAGGAATCCCACTGAAGCTTGCAGCGAAAATCCGTGCACCGGAGGAGATGCGCTACTTCAAAGATGCGGTACAGCCGCTGCTGGGACGCAACGAGGAATTCATCGGAGAGATCAGTGACGCCGACAAGTACGCACTGATGGGCGAAGCGAGCGTCTTCCTGAACCCGATCCGGTGGGCCGAGCCTTTCGGCCTGGTGATGATCGAGGCCTTGGCCACGGGAACCCCTGTGCTGGGCACCCCGATCGGCGCAGCGCCTGAAATCATCGAGCACGGCGTGACCGGGTACTTGGGCTCCCTTGATGACCTGCCGGACTTGCTGCCCCGTGCCGCAGCGCTGAGCCGGCAGGGCTGCCGCGCCGCCGTGGAACGAAGATTCAGCGCGGACCGCATGGTCTCCGATCATTTGAGCCTCTACGAAGAAATCCTGGAAAAAAGAGTGCCACCCGGCGTTGTCGAGGCGGAGCAGACGAACCAGATAACCCGTTAGGTGCCTCGGGAAGCTCGCACCGGGATCCACTGCAAATCGTTGGAGTAGTACTCCAGCGTCCTCGTCTACGAGACCGACGGGGAGCTGCAGCGTCGCTGCAGCACACCTGAATGGAGTGCCGGGCTGAACGACAGTCCCCCAGACCAAGGGAAACAGGTACACGCTACTCTGGCCAGCGCCCCTTGCGGCGATGTTGACTGGGGCAACACAACGGCCCTGAACAAGCGGCCGGGTTTTCCGGCCCGGCCGTCAGACGGGGCCAGCGGCGGGGAATCCTTCGAGCCCGGGGCCCGGGATTCCCAAACTCAGGCGCCGCTGGCCCCCGGGGATCTCCCCGGTCCGTTGAGTCTTGTGCGTCAGGCAGCTCTCTCCGTTGCCGAGGGTGCAACGTTTTTGGAGCCTCGCCACTAAACGTTGGAATGAAACTATGTGGACTCCGTACGGTTACTTCAGGTTCTTGCTCGGCAGGAGCCAACAGATCCCATGTGACCCTTAGGATGCCGGTGCCCCTACCGAAGATTTGATTGGCAAACTGCCCTCAAATCATCCGCCGTCTGGTGCATCGGTTCCGGCCGGCTACGACGCCTCACGACCTTCATGTTCTTTGTAGAAGGTCACCCAAGAACTATCGCGCAGCTGCTCTTGGAGGTCGTAGCGGTCTATTCCTTTACCAGCCATCAACTTGGCGGCAACCATGCTGGCACTGCCGAAATCGCTCGTGAAGTGTTCGTACTCCTCTTCGAAATCCAAGCTCGTGACCTTGTAATTGCGTACTGGATCTGGATCGTTGGAGTTGTGGACGACCTCAGCAGCTTGGGCGGCATCGGCTGCGTCTCTTGCTGCTTCAACAATGGCGAGATCATTTTGGGACCCGGATGCAATCACCCCATTGACGAAAGCCTCTTCTCCGCCTGGGATCAGGGCATAAAGCTCTTGGCGCCTCTTCTCCGACTCAGCTGCCAGGCGCTTCGAAATCTGGGTGTGTTGCTGAAGTTCTTCTGATGCTCTCAAGTTCATTCGGACATCGTACCTATTAACCACCACGCTCAACTTCTGTTGCACGTCGTTAGCTGGAAAGAACCCAACACGTTCTGATACGAGGACCGTGACCTTTGCAGGTTCTCCAACACGGCGGTGTCCCCGGCCCCGGGGGCCTCCTCGCCTCTATGCTGATTCAATGGCGGCAGAGGAAACCCAAGAAAAGGGTAGACGTGGGGTAGCTACGGTCAAACGATGGTTAGAGTCAACCACTTTTATCGAACTCCCATGGAATGCATATGAGAGAACAGCGATGTGCACGGTACCGCTGCTGGACGGAAAAAAGGTCTTTGACCTGGCAGGGCAGTTTCTCGGGAGTCAGAGCAGGCCAGTTGTTGTGGAAAATAAGAGCTACAGCTCCGATGGCGGTCAGTACACGCAGTACCAAGAGTTTCTTGCCACGGCCTATAGCGCTACAGCACGAGCTCTCCGAGATGTCGGGGATACAGGTCACGAGTTCATCTGGGTCACTTCTCACCCGTTTAAGCTCCCTAAGTGGTCAGTCCTTGACTCTCCTCAAGAGGTCCACGAAGCTCTTGCCGCCTTTCCCAAATGTCTGGGTGAGGGGCACGTTGTCGACTCAGAGCTTGTACGCACGGTTGCCTCGCGGGTCTGGGTCTTGGTTATGAATTCGAAACAAGAATCAATCTCGTTGACAGCCAAGGAACTGCAACAGGTCTTCACTGTTCTTCCACGAAAAGAAAGCACTCTGTGATGAGTTTCCTGACCAAATTGCATGTGGCAACCGATACCCATGACCCTGAGGCTTACATCGACCGCGTAAAGAATACGGTGCGTGATGAGTTGAGGGAGTTGGACGGTACGGCTCAGGTCGTTGATACCCACTACTTCAACCACAGCGCAATCCCGGACTTCATACTGACTTGGCCGAAGATCAAGTATCAGAGGGCGCTATACCTGCGAGACTCCTACGAATCGGTTATGGCTGCCCAGGACGTGAAGTCACTAGACTCCGCGGCCCCTATCCTCTTGTCCCTCAGTGACCTGAAGTCACCACAGGAGCGACCACGGGATCAGGTTGGTGAAAAGTCTCTGATTACCGACCCAAGCGCCGTCGATCTCATCGCCGAAACGTCACACTCAGGTTCGTCACCCATGGCCGCACTAGTCCGGGCGAATTTTGCTCGAGGTGCACGTGGTGTGGTTGACGCTCCGAGAGCCTCTCGGCTTGTCGAGCTTAGTGACAGTCCCGCCGCGGTCCAGTCAGCCAACTCGCCGTTGCCCGACTTCGTCCGAGACAATTTCCTAGAAGATACAGCCCGAGAAATGACTCGAACCGCTCAGCTGATGGAATTGGCTCTGGGTCATGAATTGTCAGATGCACAAGAAGCCCCATTTGGCCCGCTCTCAGCGGCGGAAGTCCGTCACCTCGTCCCATGGATTCTGCGGAACGCACGTATACCAAACTCGGATCCCCTGTGGAAAAAACTGGGAACAATGATGACTTTCGCTGACCTTGATGCAATAAAGAAGGACTTGGCCGGCATCAATCTTGATCCGCTGATCCGAGCCAACTCCGACGCTTGGCGGGCAAAGCGTGCTTACGTCGGGTTGGCCAGCTGGGACCATGACAACCCGGAGGCGGTCGCAAATTCCCATTGGGCCGTCGTCGGCTCCAGTATTGGGAGAAACGTGAAGGAAGAACGTCTCCATCTAGCTGACAGCGCAAGAACCCTCCGTGGCCGTTCAGCTCAATCGTCTGTGCTCTGGACCGATCTGGCAGAACCAGCTCGGGACTTTCGCTTGTCGAGGGTTGAACTACGAGGTGTCACCCGTTCGGTCGCCATAAATGCGGAGGAAAGCTCAGACGTACGGGAAGACGTTGAACGAGTGTCGGAATCATTTGACGAAAGATTCTTCGTCTCTGAGGTGGGAATCAGGTTTCCGTCCGAGGCAGAGGGCGAGGAGGTGGAAGCTCAGGTGCTTCTGGGTGACAGCTTGGTCGTGTCCGACGTTGGGGTAGCGCTCTCGGACTTGGCGGGCGTTGCGCTGCGGCTCATCTCGAGAAACGGGATAAACGCGAAACAGGTTCAGGACTTCATCGGAGCCCCTGAACAACACAAGTAGTCAGATAGTGCAAGGCTGCGCTGCCAGATGGCACGTGCAAAGAGAGATGACTGGGCGCCCCCGCTACAGGTCGGCCGTTGCGTCACTGTGAGCGGTCGTTAAGGACCCGCGCTCAGCGCCATCTGTTTCGGAGCCGGAACGGGACGCCGCGCGTCTGACCTCGATCCCAGCCTCGGCTAGACCCTAAACGGGATCTCGGAAACAAGCACTTCGACGCCGTGGTAACCGCAGGATGCCAGCTGCACCTCGAGACTCTGCTTAGCGTGGGCCCGATCTCCTGCAGGAAGAGGTGATATACGAATCTTCTCAATAGGGAGTACGTGTGGCTCCGGGACGACTGGAGAATCTACTGTCTTCGCTGCCCCAGTTAACACTATGTAAGGCACCTTGCCTCCGCGCCCCGGACGCAGACGAAGCAGCGGGAGATTAGCGACAGCCATGATGCGGACCTCCCGCTCGTCTTCGAACCCATGATGCTTTATTCGATCGCGCATCTCCTCCGTCACGTCTAAGGCCCCATCAAAGACCTCCCCGGCGTCGGACTCCCCGTTGTTTCCCAACCAGTGCAGGTACCGAACAGCCGTTGTGGCTAGTTGAGAAGATGCCGCTTGCGAATAGACGACAGGAAACCATCGAGAGACCTTCGGCTCAATGGTCCAGCCTCTCTCGTCTACATCGTCTGGCCAAACTTTAGGATGTGCCGCGTTGGGGTGAAGAATCCGCAGAGCTTTGGATGCATTCAGTCCAATGGCATACGACTGCGTCTCGATACCTGCGTACCCTCTCCACATTGTGAGAGCGTCGCCCTCTCGCGAGGCGCTGAGAAGGAACCGCCGAGGTTCCTGCTCGGCCCAGATACCATTGGCGCCCAGGCCATAGGGAAGCCTGATCTTCTTTCTTTCTCTCTCCGAGGCAAAAGCGGCTAAGAGGTACTTGTCCGCCAGTTCTCGTTCTTCGCGGTCATTCATTGACAACGTGGTGCTGGCCCAAAGCTCGTGCCTACTTAAGATGTTGTCGAGAGCAATCTGGTTTGTGTAATGCCAAACCAAACCGTCTGCGAAAGTCCACCCACCGCCGAGAGCTGGTGGCCATGTGCTATCCCCGCCCGTTGCACTGTCCATGTCAAAAATCTAACTTTCCCTAACGACGATCATGGTCAGCGGCGCGCTGGCATCAACGAACCAGGCAAGGATGCCGGGTCGGTTTGTGCCGGCCACATCCTGGTGGCAACTGACATCCTTCCCTCCAAGCATCACCCTCAAGCGGGTAGCGGTAGAGGCCAGCGGTCGGCCTGACCCCTATCCCGGCAGAAGCGCTCCCGCGCCGGCTGCCACAGCCTCATGCCGGATCATGAGCCTGAAAAGCGATTTCTACATAGGAGGCTGTACGCTTGCCGCGGGCTAGCTAACGGCTAGTCCTCGTCATCACCAGCGGCTATGGCCATGGCCACTTGCTCTAGTGCTTCTTCTTTCGAGACACCCGCGAGTTCACCGATCATAGAGACCATGGCCTCGCTGACGCGCCCTAAGGCGGCCACGGCTTCAGCACAACCGCCAGGCAGCTCATTTGTGATTACCATAAATGCCTCCCGGTCGTCACGAACGAAGCTGGTCAGGATAGCAACGCCGGCGCTTGTCCTTGGATCGTTAGTCAAAGTAATGCTCCTTCTTTAGGCTGTGTTGAAGTTCGGATCACAGCTGTAGGTCGTAAATCTTCGGTTACCAACCCTTCGACAGGCAATCCATTAGGAATGAACTCGGCTCGCCAGATCCCCGGCAACGAGCCAACCATTGCGAACCTCGGGCTGTCGGCGCTCGAACCAAGGACTCATGGCCAGAGCCTTCCACCAACTACTGCTCAAGGCAAGGAATTGCTTCCCTTGACGTCCTCCGGATCGGCATCCGTACGCGTATCTGGTTCCGCCCATTCCAGGGCGGCCACGAGGTGCCCTTCGTCAGGCAACGCCCGCTGCTCGGCAGCCGGGAGTTTGTCGTAGGTGTAGGCCGCGACTGCCATAGGTGAACCCGATCGTCCCAAGCTGTAGCGGACGCTTCGGTCGTTCTTGGTGCCGCAGATCAGGATGCCGACGGTTTCATTGTGGTATTCCCGGCGGAGCACGTCATCGACGAGGGCCACGTAGAAATTGAGTTTGCCGGCATGCTCCGGCTGAAACCGGCCTGTCTTAAGTTCTATGACAACGTACCGAAGCTGTTCTATGTGGAAGAACAGCAAGTCGACATAGTAGTCGTCACCGTCGACGTCGAAATGTACCTGCCGGCCGACGAAGGAAAAGCCTGGCCCGAGCTCCCGCAGGGTTTCGGTGATTCGGCTGGTCAGAGCATTTTCGAGATCTCGTTCGGCGACTTCACCGGACAGACCCAGAAACTCGAAGTTGTAGGGGTCCTTTGCCATTTGCTGTGCCAGTTCGGAATCCGGTGTGGCGAGCTGGCTGGTGAAGTTCGATGGTGCCGCACCGTTGCGTTCCATCGAACGGCTCATCATCATATTCAGCAGTACGTTCCGGGACCAGCCGTACTGGACGGCGGCGCCGGCGTACCAGTCGCGCTCCTCGGCCGTTCCGGACTTGTCCAAAATCGTCCTGATGTGGCCCCACGGCAAATGTGCCACAAGCTGTGGCACATTTGATCCTTCGCCCCAGGCTCGAACCATCGAGGTCATGTATTGCAGGTTGCGCGCGGAGAGCCCTTTCATGTCCGGAAAGGCCAGACGCAGGTCTGCGGCGAGCCGAGTAATGACCCCGCTCCCCCACCCATGCTGGTCCTGGCGGGCCAGGATGTCCTTTCCGAGTGACCAGTAGAGTTCAATGACCAGCGTGTTGACGGTCCGCTGCGCTTGGACCCTGGCGCCACGGACACGGCTCTTTAGCGAATCCAACAGCTCTGCGTAGTCTGCCGGTAGGTCAATCTCTGAAGAGAAATTCATGACTCCACCCTATCGATCTCGAATTGTGCCACAGCTTGTGGCGCAATTGAGGGTGGAGTCTCAATTGCCAGTAGGTTGACCCCAATGCCGCCCATCCCGAGGCCGGCAGCGCCAAGCTCAACAGCGCAGGCCTTGCAGCATCTTCACGCATCCTCATCGGCAGATCCACTACCGTCTAGGCGTCCTGAATCACATCCAAACGGCTGATTTGGAGATTACATCAACCTAAAAAGGCTGATGTTCGTGCTCGGAAGTGGTTACGGTTGTCTCATTCAGTGTTGGTTTGGGTGTCTATCTGGCCGGGGGGAGATTTTCGGTGGTCACGGTGGGTCAGCCACGCGGGTGTCGGGGCAGTGCTCCAGGGTGCGGGCGACTCGCTTTTCGATCTTCCGGATCCGGGCATGCAGTGGAGGGTGCGAGGCCAGGTACAGGGCGCGCAGGCCGCGGGGGCGGTGGTCGTCGAAGCCGAGGTACTGCCAGTCCTGGAAGACGTCGATCAACGCGGGACCATAGCCCAGCTGGACAGCGGTCCGGTCGGCCCGGTACTCGGCCTGGCGGTTCATCACCGGGGCCAGGATCCAGGCCAGGGCCAGGAGGACGACGGCGGGCCAGGACGTCTCCCACGCCCAGAAGATGCCGCGTCCGATGCTGATCAACGCGAACAGATACACGCTGCCGATGAAGAGGTACCCGACGAGGGCAACCAGGGCGTTGAGGTAGGAAATGAACCGCAGAATGGCCAGTGCGATGCGCAGCACCAGCCGGGCCAGGCGCCGAATCCAGTTCAGGGGCCGGCTGAACCACCAGGCCAACAGGCTCGGGTAGGTGTGTCCGTTCAGGTGGTGACCGAGCTCGTGGGCGAGGACCGCGCCCAGATGATCCCTGCTGTATCGCAACGCGCCCCGGGTGACCGAGACGATGCTTCCGCCCGCGGCGCTGGCGTTCAGATCGTCCGTGTCCTGGATCCAAAGCCGGAACTTTGCCCGGTCGCCGATTCCGGCCCGCCTCAGGACCTCATGCCAGGAGTACTCCATGTGGCGCAGCTCGGCGAGGACCGGCGGCCTGAACAGGAAGAAGGACTGGGCGAGAAAGGACTGCAGGAACGGCGCGAACCACACGAATCCGAGGAGGAACCACAGCGCAGCGGCCCCGAACGGCGCCCACTGCGTCCACGCCGGCTTGTTGGGGACGTATCCCAGGACCAGGGAGATCACCAGGACGACGATTCCCAGACCCACCAGAAGGGAGGGCACCATGGCCACCAGCTGCACCAGTACTGTCCAGTCGACGCCGCGGCGCCGGCGTTTCACCGCCGCCGGTGTTTCGGAGCTGTTGTTCATGTTCATCCGGGCCCCCAATAAGCCACGTGGTTTCGTAGTCCCGTCGTGACGGGCACCCTGGTACCCGGTGCCGACATTGCTTCTTCCGTGGTCAGCCGCCGAGGTGGTGTTCGTGATGGTTCCTTTGCTCTTCCTGTCCGAGGGTGTTGAGGAATTCGTCGAATCCGTTGTCGGTGGAGGGTGTCTGTTGGGGGCGGGGGTTTTTGTGGCCGTTGATGCAGTTCACCATTCCCCATTGCCTTTTGGTGATCCGGTCGAAGGTGGGCCAGAGGATCCGTTCGTGCCAGTACGCCGGGGCATCCAACGGAGTCGTGTGGCCGTAGTATGCGGCACGCCAGGCGACCCAGACGCCGGTGAGTTCTTCCACGACGGGCGCGTGCCGGTACCAGCAGCCGGGGATCCTTGAATCGACTGCGACGCCGTACCGGTCGTTGTACCAGTCCACCCATTCGCGCAGCTCGGTCAGGAGTTTCGCCGCGGCGGAACCGTTGAGGTGCTTCCAGTTCCACGGGGCCGGCTTGCCCTTGGGTGGGTTCGCCAGCAGGTCCGCCACGACCCCGGCGAGTTCGTTGACGTCCGTACGGAGAACGCCGATCCTCTCGTCGTGCTCCAGGAGCAGTTCTTCCGGGGACGGGAGCACCCCGTCAGCGTCGACGCCGGCCGGACCGTCCTCCACAGGACGCCGGTCCGGCGGGGTTCCCGGCCCTGAGCCCGGGACTTCGTCGTTAAAGGGCGGTGTCGTCTCGTCCGGTGCCGGTTCGTCATCAGGGACGGGAACGCCGTCGTACGGGTCCTGACTCACGCGCTGATCCTTCCGGTCATCCGCTCGACGGCTTTGCGGTCCTGGGCGATCTGCTCACCGTCCGGCCGGTCCCAGTACGGGATCAGGTCAACGACGGCGGGCCGGAGGTTGGAGTAATGCATGAACCCCTGGCCCCTGTCGAGCTGCTGGATCTGGTGGGCCAGGATCACCGGACGCTCTTCCTCGCTGATGGTCGTGGAGGTGCCCGTGCGGCCCCTGGACGTGGACGTACGGGTCTTCGTGGTGGGGCCGGCCGCTTTGGCAATGGATTCGAGCTCGTCGATTTCCTCCAGCCCGGGAAGGAACATCCGGATCGAGGAGGTCCCGCGGATGGCCTTGGCGCCTTCGACGCCCCAGCGCGCCCGGTTCTGTGCGAAGGACTGGCTGAAGCCGACGATCCGGATCCCGCGGCCGCCGGAGTCCGACAGCGCCGCTGCCATCTTCGGGAACGCGGCCACGTTCGGCGCTTCGTCCAGGACCATGGTGAACACCGGCCAGAGCCGGCCACCGGCACGGCCCTGGGAGATCTTCTGGGCCTTGCGGAAGATGTGGTCGGCGAACATGGTCACGAGCGGGGCCACCGGGGAGTCTTCCCCGTCGGTGATCAGATGCAGGGTGTTCGCGCCGGACAGGAACGTTTCCACGTCGAACCCTTCGCCCGGTTCCGGGGTGAGGAAGCGCAGCGCCTTGGGCGAAGACAACGGCTCCAGCAGCCCGGCCAGGGTTTCCTGGATCGAGTCCACGGTTTCCCCGGCCCGGGAAGAGGTCAGCGCCTGCAAACGGGCGGCGAACGCGGCCGGTGCTCCGTGCTCGCGCAGGATCTCCATCGGCTCAGGGTCGGAGAAGTTGTTGGACCAGCGCACGACGTCTTCGATGTCCCCGCCGTCCAATGCCGCAGCATGCAGGAAACGGCCGAGCACGGCCGCGGCCTTGCTGTTGAACCAGTCGCCGTTCTTCACCTCCCCCATGGGCTGCGCCCCGGCCCAGGCCTTGCCGCGGAACAGGGCTTCATCAGGATCCTGGGAGCCAGCCACCGGATCCCAGCTGATCGACTGAGGCCACCCGGAAATGTCCTGCAGGTCGAACACTTCGACGGTGCCCTGCTCCCGGCGGCGCAGCGCCGTGAGCTGGAGCAGGTCGATCTTCGTCGAGGTGGTCAGCACCGGACCGGGGGCATCCACGACGATGCCGACTGCCAGCCACAGGGTCTTGCCTGATCGCTGGGGCGCGTAGACCCACATCGAGTCTTCGTGCTGGACGTACAGGACTTCCCCGTCCAGCTTGCACAGGGCCACGATGATGTCTTCCTCGGAGGCGTCCTCGGGCAAGGTGAGAGCCTGCCGGGCCTGCTTCAGGGCTGCTTTGCGGCCCATCCGGTGCTCCAGGTCCTTGTACCGGGGAAGGCCGGTCTCTTCAGGCTTCGCGCCGAAGACTGTCATGGACAACCAGAGGGCCCCAAGGAACGCGGCCAGGAGAAGGACAACCAGGATCCAGGTGGACGCCGCCGGCCATTGGAAGCGGCCGGCCCTGATGGTTGTGCCCAGCTCCGCCGGGTTCCAGGAGATCGTGCCGGTGGGTGTGAAGAACTCCCCGAGCTCCAAGGCCAGAAACGCGCAGAGCAGCAGCACGGCGGCACTGCCGGCCAGGATCCTGATCAGAATCGTTTCGGACGAAACCGGCTTGCTCATGCGACGTTCTCCTCTTCCCGTTCGGTGAGTGCCTGGACGAGGTCCAGGGTGGCTCCGGACTTCATGGCCTTGTCCGTGTCGGTCAGGGCCACCTCGAGGGGGCTGCGCAGGTGAATGGCCACGAACGGATCCAAGGACCCGATCTTCATCAGGCACGTGGCCTTCTGCAGCTTGCCGATGTCGTCCGCGGACCCGGGCGGGAGGTTGAACAGCCTGGCACAGGCCACGGCGTCTTCGCGCTTGCCCTGCTTGTAGAGGAACACCGTTCCGCATTCCTTGAGCATCGCGATCGCCGGACTGTCCTGGGGAATGTCGGAGATGTGGTGGAACGCGAACTGGCAGGAGAGCGACAAGGCGCGGGAGAGCTTGGTGTTGCGGCGGGTGACTTTCGCGACCGAGCCCTGCACGGTGTGCCAGGCTTCCTCGATCAGCAGGGTGGTAGGTACCGGTGTCTTTTGCCGGTAGAGGGTGTTCGCCAGCCAGGTGTTGATGATCGTCATGACCAAGGGCAGGGCCGGGCCGTCTTCGGGCAGCAGGGACACGTCAAAGACCGTGAGCCCGCCACTGAGTTCGATGTCCGGGCTGGTCGGCCCGTCGATCAGCCCGGCCAGGTCATCCTCGATCATGCGTTCGAGCTCGAATGCCGGGTCAAGTCCCCACTCCTTGAGCTGCTCGACCGTCAGGTTCGCGTCCCCGGCCGCCGACGCATCGGGGGCGTAGAGGGCCGCCAGCACATCCCGGATGTCCGCGTCCCGTCCCGTTCCGCGGACGGAGGCCAGCGCCTGCCGGTGTGCCATGCGCACGGCCTTGCCCTCCTTGGGCGTCAGACGGCGTTCCAGGGCTTCCTCGGTGACGGCCCGCAGCAGCATCGACTGTCCGGCCGGGTTCTCGGCCGCCGTCCCGCTGTCGTGGTCCTCTTCATCCAGGCGGGCCGCGATCCGTGGATCCAGGATGTTGATCCGGGATCCGCCGCCGCCGATGCGGAACTTCACGGGCGTCACGCCCAGGGCCCTGGCCAGCGGCGTGTATTCACCGGCCCTGGTGTCCAGCTGGTACTTCTTGTCGATTACCACGATGCGCCGGCCCAGGATCAGCTGGCGCAGCACGCCCCAGGTCTTCATCGCCGAGGACTTTCCCTGCCCCAGATCGCCGATGTAGCAGACGTTGGGGGACTCCAGGGTTTCGCCGTAGGAGCTGAAGACGTCGTGGACGATCATCCATCCGGACCCGGCGTCCACCCCGAACAGCAACCCCCGGTGCGATGTCGGGGGCGAGGCGATGGCCATGTGCGCGAATTCCATCTGCCGGGTCGAGGACAGGATCCCCGGGGCGGCCGGATCGTAGTACCCGAGCGTGGAAGCGAACTTCCACCCCCGCTCATGGTGCCACCGGAGAGGATTGTTGGACGCGTCCAGCTCGGCCCGCTCCGTAGCGGCGGCCTCCTTCCGGGCGCGCTTCTTCGCCGCCTTGCCGCTCTGTGTCGTCTTGTCGTTCCGGGCCCGTTCCAGACCCTCGGCGGTCACGTGCGCGGCACGGTTCTGCCCGGACTGGGTTTCGGCCCGGGCGGCCGCGCGGATGCTGCGCCGGGACTTCCGGGCAACGGCCCACGGCAGCGGGAACCGCTTGACCGCGGTGGTGGTTCCCGCGTCCGGCCGGGGTGTGGTGTCGGTGGTGTTCATCGGATCCCCCTGGTGAAAGGCATGGTGGTGATCAGGGCCAGATCATTGCGTTGATCCAGCCAGTCGATCTGTTCGATCCCGGCATCCGCGGCCGTGGCCTCGATGATGTCGGCGGTGCCCAGGATCTCTTCTTCGTGCTCGACCGAGTAGGAGATGTACAGGCCGTAGGCGGCGCCGTGGTGCCCGGAGCCGGGTTTCAGGTCCAGCAGACGCTGGTGGGAGGCGTTGAGCAGGACCTCCTCGCTGCCGTCGGTCACGACACCGGATTTGGCGACCTGTTTGCCCCGGGCCCGGTCCATGGCCGCGTGTGAGCGCGCCTTTCCGCGGGCCGCGCGCGCATCCTGGAGTTCAATGACCACGGACACGCTGTGGACCACGGCCGGCTGGATTCCGCTGATCACGGCCTTCAAGGCCTGGACGGGGATCGCCTCGGGGCTGAACGCGGCGGCCGGGACATACCCGGTGCGGGTGTGCCAGGAACCGTTCACGATGACCGAATTGGGCGAGGACGTGCCGTCCAGGTGCTGCCAGCAGTCCATCAGGTCAGCACCGGTGGTGTCGTCAATGTCGAAGCCCGGGTCCTGCAGGTGACGCAGCAACGCGGCCATGTTTTCAGGCCCCAACGGCCGGAAGGCCTGAACGGAGCCCATCATCTCGGCCTGGGACATCGCCGAGCGGACTTCCTGGTAAATGGCCTTGCCGTATCCGAGATCGCCCGGGCCAAGGGCGCGGGCCTTGCGGGAGAGTTTCTCCGAGACCGGGATCCGGAACGTCTCGTAGCTGCGGTGCTGCTCAGCCCTGGACTGCACAAGATCGCACAACTCTCCATAGGAGTTCAACAAAACCTTCGGGACCCCGGCAGGGATGCGCCGGTGGATCCACAACAGGTGATCCGCGGAGTCCACCGGCACCGCCCGGGCAAGGGACTGGACATGGCTGATAAGGTGCTGCCGGCGTGCCAGACGGGAGAGCATCAGCCCGTGAGCGATGTGCCCGGCATCTTCGCGGTGTTCTTCGCGGATCCCCGAGCTCGTGCCCAGCGTCTCCAAGGTCACCGTGTAGTAGGGCTTCTTGATCTTGCCCTGGTGACGGAAAATCACCATCGGCCCCTCCGGAGAGTCGTACACGAAATGCCGGACGTTACCGACCATCAACGGGGCGTTGTTCCGGTGCCGGAGAGGTACCTCGATCATGCCGCGTTCGTCGGCCTCTTCCCGCCGGGACTTCGGGGCCTTCGCACGCCGGGTCTGCGGGCGGTCCTTCACCGGGGTGAAGTTCACGGTGCCCTTGCGCCGGCGATGCTTCCGGTGCCGGGCCTCCACGAACAACGCCCCCAGGGACCGGTCTCCGGAGAACTTGTTCGGCGTCGTCAACACGACACCGGTCAGCAGCACCGCTGCCGCGCCCAGCAGCGACAGGACCGAGATCGGCCCGGCCGAGAGCAACACCATGACCGTGAGGAGGACAGCGACTCCCAGGCCCGCCCATTCCGGAGGCGTCCGTTTGCCGCCGAACAATCCGCGGCCGCCGACCTCACCGCCGATAACCACCATCCGTGCCATGACCTACCCGCTTCCCGCTCGAAAAAGAGTCTTTCTTGGCCGCTGTCAGCGGCCGCTGATGTGGTCGGTATCCGGGACCATCGAGCCCGTGGACCGCTTCCCGCGCAGCCCCGCCTGGCGGGCCGTTTCCCGGCCTGCCAGCAGGAACGCCGCCGCCCCTCCGGCCGCGATCTTCCCGGACCCCCGGACCACAGCCCCGGCACCGGACCTCCGCCCCTGCCCGGCACCGTCCTGTCCGGCACCGTCCTGTCCGGAGCCGCTCCTGCCGGTCCTGGCATCGCGCTGCAGCTGGCCGAGGTTCCGGCCGTCCGCGCCAGGCTCTGTTCCCTGCCCAGAGCTGCCGGAGTTCCGGGAGGGGGTGGGCGGCGTCGAGGATCCCCTGTTGGTCCCGGGATCGGCGGAACGGTTGTGGGCGATCCGGCGGTTCCGGATTAGCGCATCAACCCCGGCACCTGCCCCGGCAACCATCGCCGCGCCGGCCACGGACTCACGACCGGCGCCCAGACCCGTCGCAGACGAAGGCAGCAGCGGAACGAACTTGAATAGCAGCGCCGGCGAGAAGGCCAGGAGTAGCATCGCTGATCCGGCCATGAAGACACTGGCCGCGTTGACCATGGCATCGTCGGTGCCGCCGCCCTGGAAGGCCGGGCGGGTGGAAATGAAGGTGAAGACCGCGCCCATCAGCAGCACCAGGACCGGTTTGGACAAGCCGATGGCAATCCACAAGGTGCCCGTCTTGGCCACCCGCTGCCGGTACTCGGGATGGATCATGAAGCCGATCATCACCGCGATACCGACACCCATCAGGTACAGGGCAAAGGGCTGCAGGAAGAACATCGCCAGCAGCCCCCACGCGCCCAGGAACAACAGTCCATAGACGACGACCGCGACCAAGGGACCGAACACGCCGTTGGACTGGTACGAAGCGAAGCGGGCAATGACCTCCATGAACGTGGCAATATGCCCTGCGGTCCAGCCGGTGAAAGCCTTGGTCAACCCGCTGATCCAGGAATTGAGCTGGTACCCGATCGCCGGCCCGAACAGCACCAGGATGATGGACAAGGGCCCGTACCAGAACAACGATTTCTGGGCTTCCTCAAGGTCCACGTCCTCGTTGGAGACGTCTTTCCAGAGCTTGAAGTACATCAGTGCCAGAACGACGATGCCGACGGCCGCGAACGCTGCCCAGGTATTGCGGAACTCGTCATCCATCGACAGTGCCGAGGTCTTCAGGAGGTTGTTCATCACCTCGTTCGTGGACTTCACCGCCTCGGCTTTGACCGTGTTCGCGAACTTCTCAAACCCGTCCTTCGCATTCGCGACGAAAGCGACAGTGTCCACCGCGCCCAGCACGAATTGGCCGCCCGGGGACTGCTGCAACGCCACCCGCGTCGCAGCACCCAACACCGGAGCGTACTGTTTCCACATCTCAGCGGCCGTGCATGTGAGGATTGCCGCCTGGGGGGCCTTGACTTGAGCCAAGCCGGCACAGAACGGCTTTCCGTCCTTCGTTTGGTCGAAGGCCATCGATTGCTCAGGTGTGGTTAGGAACGTTCCGTATGCGTCGGCGGACACCTTCTCGCAATCAGCCCCGGTCATGGACGCATTGAAAGCGAAAACACCACAAACCTGCTTGGCGAGTTGCTTGTTCATGTCGTCGCGGATCGTGTTGCGTTGCTCCGTTGGCAGACCAGCGAGTCGTTTGGCCTGGTCTGCGTTCAACGTCTGGCCCGCGGTGGGCTGGCCATCGTCGGCGTAGGCTGCCTGGGCACTCACCACCCCGAGACTCAGGAACACCACAAGGAACGACGCGATGGCCCTGATGCGGCTAGCGCGTAGCATTCGCATACTCAATCCACCCCTCACGACCCTTGCCCTGGAACAAAGCATTGAGATCCTTGGCCGTCAGAACCGGCAGGGTCTGGGAAAAACCCTCTAGCTGCATGGCAGGACCTGCGTCCTTAAGCCGGCCCCCCATCGTCGGATCCCCAGAGGGTTGGAAGGCGTTCGCAAACTTCCAGTCCCCGTCCCACGCCAACTCGACTTCCACTGTCGAGAACGCCGGCCGAGGAGCGGTGTTGACCTGCGCGGTCAGGCTCCCAGAAAACACCTGAATGAGGGCGCTATTTTTCGCCTCACACGATGCCAAACGGTAGAGTCCGCCGGCCTTCACATCGGAGCGGTCTATCCAGCCCCCGTCGAATCCACCCTCTTGCATCGCCTTGTTCATGGCATTCGAGTCGTTCAGTTGAAGTGTGAGATCTTTTTGCGGGCCGGGGAGGCTGACCTGCAGGAGGGCTTTCTTCTGGGTCTCCCAGGTCTTCGCATTGAAATCAGCCCGTAGGGGGAGGTAGTTGGCGGCTGCCTGGGCTGCGGACTCACAGGACCCGTCGTAACCGATGGGGGTTTTCCCGTCGGCGGCGGTCTTCGTCCCTCCCTGGCCGACTGCGAGCTGGGAGACCGGGAAGCCAAGCTTCCCGGACGGCCCAAGAGCGGACTGTGAGCCTCCCGGGTCCGGGGAGCCGGGGCGCAGGCTCATGACCAGCGCCGACGCGACAGCGGCGACGATGACAACGGCCACGGCGATCAGGACTTTCCAACGTGCGCGCATCGGCTATCCTCCGATCGCGCCGACGAGCGCCAGGATGAAGCCCAGGATCACGCCGGCCCCGGCCGTGCAGCCAAACGAGATCGCGGTCTTCTTGGCCCCGTCGGCCCCATCGGCAATGTCATCGGTGTGCCCGCGCTTGCGGGCGATGCCCCACTTGGCCAGGTTCCACAGGAACGCTCCGGCGACCAGGACCAAGGCAAGGCCCCAGATGCCGCCGATGATGAGGGAAGCGGCGTTTTTGAACTTCACGCCGAACACGTCGAAGTTCGGCTTCGTCCAATCCAGGGGGTTGTCTACGAAGGGCACCGCGGAGCGGATGATGATTTCGGATTTCAAGGCGGTGAACATGGGCTTCTTTCCTAGCGGGCGGTGGGGGCGGTAGCGGCATCGACGGCAAGGAGGCCGTTGGCGATCTCGGCGGAGGCCCGCTCGAACGCCCGCCGGGCCGGGTCGCCGACCAGTTGCCAGTCGATGATGGACCCTGTATCCAGGGCCGTGTCGTAGGGGATGTCAACAACGGTCCGGACCGCAGCGCCGAGTGCTTCGCGCAGCTTCTTCTGCTCCGCGGTGGCTTCCTTCCAGCCCGCGCCCTGGGTGACCAGAACGACGGCATTGGCCACCAGGTCCTTGTAACGGGGATTGCCGGTGTTGTCGGACATCGATTCCAGCTGCTCGATCATCCTCAGGGCCGAGACGACGGCGTTGCGTTTGAGGGTGGTCGGGATGACCAGCTGGTCCGTCACCTCGACGGCTGCCAGCCAGTTCGCCGAACGGGTGTTGTTGCCCGTGTCCACGATGATGGTGTCGTAGAACCTCGCCACCACCGTGTGGAGGCGGTTGAACTCTTCCACGCCGATGGACTTCATGCGGTCCGGGTCTTCGTCCGAGACCAGAACGTGGAAGCCGTTGTTGCCCTGGTGCCGGGTGTAGTAGCTCAGTTCGCCCTTGCGGGCCTGTACGGTCTCGAAGGACTCCAGCACCCGCAGTAAATCCCAGACCGTGCGGGTCGAGTCGTTGGAATTCGTCCTGACACCGGCCGTTCCCATGGTCTCGTTGTTGTCCCACACCAGAGTCTGCAGCGCGGAGTGGATCCCGAAGGTCGAGCCCAGGCCGATGCTGCACGTGGTCTTCCCGACACCGCCCAAGGGTTGGGCGACCATGATATTCATCGGGCGGGAGTAAATCCGCTGGATCGCGGCGATATCGGAACGGCGGGCTAGTTCCGCGGCTCCGACCTTCGGGCTGATCAATCCGAAGCTCATCGCCCGCAGGAATGCCTGCCAGCCGGTGGTGGGCGGCAATTGGTCATCGACGTTCTCCTTGCGCAGGATCGCCGCACTGCGCCGGCCGCGCACCAGCGGTTCGGTCTCGGACCGGTCAACCATCGTTGACGGGATTCCCTCAGCAGCGGGGGCTTGATCGGCCGAAGGCGCAACAACCTTCAGCGCCGGCTCCGGAACAGCAGCAGCGGCCTCGGTCTCGGTGTAGGGCTCGGTCAGATTAATGGGAGAACGGCTGGACCGCTCACTCCCCTGCCAGTTCGTGCTCATCGAATGGTTCCTTTCGTGGATGCGTGATGGTGGGTTGCCGGCGCCGTGCTCATTTGGGACCTTCCGGGACGATGAAACGGACGACCTTGAACGGGGCGTCCTTGCCGGTGCGGTGCAGCTGCACCGCGTAGGTCCCGGCTGGGGATCCGAACCGTGCCAGGGCGGCGTACCCGTTGCTTTCGTCGATCGAGAGATCCCCGGCGCCGAAGGTGCTGATCGGGATCAGCGACGGGTCAACATAGGCGTAGTCCTCCACCGCGGCCGGGGTGAACAGCGGCTTCAAATCGGCCAACCACTTCTCCTCCCCCACCGACGGGCGGGCGTACAGGGTCATGGCTTTGGTGGCCACGTCCAAAGCTGCGGTCTTGGACGACTGGTCCCAGGCAACCGAAGACGCAGCGGGGGCATCCGGGACGACCTGCGGGTGTTCGCCCACCGTCGGAGCGGATGAAGCCTGGGCCTGTCGGGTAGGTGTCGAGTCGCTGGCCGGTGCCGTGGAAGCGCACCCGGCCAAAACGACGGCCACGGCAACCGCGGCAGCGACCCTGTAGCTTGTGTGCAGCATGGTGATTACCTCTGATCTGCTTTGATCGGGATGTACAGGTAGGCGCTGGCGAAGCCAGCAGGAACCTCGATCGTGGAATACCGGTGGTCATTGGGCGGGGCCATGCCGTTGTACTGCTCGATGACGATCCGGTCCCCCATGACTGCTTTCACCACACCCACGTGCCCCATGGGCCCGGTGTAAAGATTCGGAGACTGGAAACCTGCATCGAACCAGGCAATCGCCCCGACGACGGGCGTCTTGCTCGTGGGCCAGCCCTGCCGGTCCCAGGCGGCCTTCCACGTCACCGCGTTCCCGGCCCCGATGGATCCCGGCGTGAACTTCGCACCCGGGCCCACCTGCTGCATCAGCCGATACCAGGCAAAGTCCACGCACTCCCGGAAATAGAACGAGGTCGCAGTGTTCAAGCTGCCGTCAGGGCAGGTGTAACCGGCTTCGATGATGCAGTGAGGATTACCCGCGTCCGGGTAGTCATCGCCCTCCCCCACCGTGCCGGCATTGCTCGTGCAGCCGGATGCCGGGACGGCGCCCCCGGCCCTTGCCGAATACACTTCGGTTGCCGGTCCCCAGAACGGGGCGTAGTGATACGGGTCCGCGTTGCGCTGGGTACGGTTCGCCGCGATTGTCGGAGGCAGCGACTCCCACCCAGAAACCCGTTGGAGTGCTTTGAAGAAATTCGTTGCACTGATCCTCGGGTCCATGCGGTCCGCATACGAACCCCACGAGCCGTTGGCCCGCTGCTGGAACAAACCCCGCGAATCAGGACCAGGGCCATCCCCGTAGTCCAGGATCTTCAAGGAGGACTCGCCCATCGCGGTCATCACCCCAATGGTCTGGCCCGTCGCGGACAGGCCCAGCGCTTTGCCGGCGGTGATGATCTTGTCCGCGTTCTCCAGCTGCACCCCGGAATAGCCGGCAATGTTCCCATCCGGCACCGGGGATCCCGTCACCCGTCCGGCTGCATCAACGAGCGGTGAGCAGGCACCGGCAGCAACAGGGGTATCGCTGTTGCCGTCATCGAGCACGACAACAACACCAACGACAAGAACCAGAACCGCTCCGAGCGCAGCACCAACAGCCTTAAGCATTGCCGGCCCGCTCCCTGGCAAGGGCACGCGTCACCAACACGGCAGCACTCCGTCGGGGCCAGGCATCAGCGAGCCATAACTGCCCGGCCGACTCGACCGTCAGGACCACATCAGTGCGGAGGTGGAACATGATCCCGGGGTGCTTGTCTTTGAAGACTTCCGACGCCGGGTGCAGGCTCAGGTGCCCGGCAGCCTCCAGTCCGTGGAGTATCCCCTCCACGGTGTCGACGTCGTCGAGGGCGCCGGCACGGCGGCCGACCTCGGCGGCGTGCCTCACTCCGGCGCAGCGGCCATCCACCAGCTCGCTGTCATCGACCATCCCCAACAGGACGGTCAGGACATTCCGTTGGTCTTCCGGGACGTCCAGGTCGTGGATCCACGCTACGAAAGACTCGCGCTCACGGGCGCGACGATCCATCAACGCGGCCGGCGCCGGCCACCTCACCCCAAAAGGCATAGAACCTGCCATTTCCATCACTCCCCCTCTCAAACCGGTCAACCTCAATGTTTCTCTGGGAAAAGTTCTCCCTTTCGTTGGACAGTCGATAATGATCCGCTCCAGCAGTACCGGCAGGCACGGACATAACTCCACCGTCTGGACCAGCCGTGGCCGATTGTCCTTCATTGCACCGCGGTTCGCTTGTCAACCGGATCCGCCATGACCGTGGTCGTCATGTGGTCAACCCCTCCCCCGCAACGGCGCCTACGATTTGACTGTAGACCAAAGATGATCATTTAGCGATACACTGAGCCCTCGGACTAAGGGTCGGCCCAGTTGATCGGGCAAGATAGACGCATGCCGCGCCTCATCCAGCCCAATCACCCGCAGGAGGTTGAGGCAGCCATTGAAGTTCTCGGAAACCGCGCCCACGCGGCCATCCTGCGCTACCTGCACCAGGCGGGACCGTCGACGACAGGAGAAATTCTTAGAGGAATAGTCCTGGACGGCGATAAGAAGCTCACGCGGCCGAGCCTCCAGCATCACCTGGAAGCACTCGAAAGCACCGGCGCCGTCACGGCGGACTGCCCTCCAGGCCAGCGCCACGGCAAGCGGGTGAAGTACGAAGCCAATATTGACGCCGTCGAGTTCGAGATGCTCCCGGCGTACGTCAATTACCTGCGAGGCAAATGAGTCTGCAAAGCTTCACTTTCTCATGTTGTTCGTGACAAGCTTGTCAAAGAGCAATAATTTCTTGACTCAAGATATCATTACATCAGGCAATTATGCTTTTGTCCCACGCTCGCCTGTGGTGAGCTCCACCACCTCAAACCCCAACACGCCCCGGAAGCAGATCGATGGCCCTTAGTGCACAGGAATTCAATGACTGGCTGCTGGCCCATCACCTGCCCAACGGGACCTCCGACCTGAGCAAGCTTCTTGGCCTGAACAGGGCAACGCTGAACAAACAAAGGCTTCGCGGGCGTGTGAGTGAAACCGTGGTGGTTGGAATAGCCAGGGCAGCCAAGATGAGCCCCGTGACCGCGTTGGCTGAGTTCGAGCAGTACCGCGGGATCGTATCCGGTATCCAGCCGCCGACGGATGCGGAGCTGCTTAGCCAGATGACCTACGTAGATGTCACGGTGGAGCTTCTCAAGCGGTCCAGTGCAGATATCGCCCGGCGGCTCGCAGGCTTTGAGATGAGCGACGTCCCGCACGATGACGCTGTGCGCGAATGGATAGACGCAGTGGACCCGGGCGATCTCCGGCGTCAGCTTGCGACCCGAGCCGGCCTCCAGCTCAGTAATCTCTCGGCCCTCCTGACGGATAACCGCCTACCTCCCGAGATTGCAGTGGCCGCAGCGAAACTGGCCGGTACCTCCCCGGTCAGCGGGCTCGTGGCCATCGGCCTCATCACGCCAGAGGAAGCAGGCTGGCCCCTTTACTGCCGAGAGAACTGTCTTGGCCAAATGAATGACCTGGCATTGATCGACGCCGCCGAGGCGAAACTGAAGCAGCTGCGACGCAAGACGAAGAAGAAAGTCGACGCCGAAGCTACTTTGCAGAGTTTTTGGGAGACATTGGGCTAATGGAAATACTTTTCTGGGTAGTACTTGCACTGGCAGCGGGGCTCAGCCTCACCCGGATACCCGGGCTGAGCCGCAGCCGGAACCAAGCGATCTTCCTGTGTGGCGTCGCTTTTTGTGCCTCGTTCGCCATCATGCTTCCACCCGTCTATGCGGTGATCGACAGCCTGTTCGTCCGAACCAATTTCACCGACCTGTTCGCGAAGCTCGGACTCTTCCTCGCGGTCAATATCCTCATCGCACAGGTTGCCAAGCCGCTCAAAGCTACAAGGGCCTTGCAGCTGACGGCAGGCATCCCTGGCCGGCTGATATTGGTGCTCGTGTACGGGCTGGACATGGTCCTCTTTGCTCTGACCACCACGGATAAGCCCTCCCCCGGGCTGGGAGCCTACATGGGGGATCCCGTGGTCTTCGGCTATAACGCGGTGACGGTCCTCTACATCGCGTTCCTCTGCAGCTGGCTCATCGGTCCGTTGTCCCACCAGGTGCGTAAGGCCGGTCATCCTCTCCAACGCTGGTCCTCCGGACTGGTCCTGGCGGGCTTCTCGTTGGCTATCCTGCGTGCCATCGTCCTTCTCGTTGGCTGGATCGTGCCGGGCCTGTACGAAGCCGGCCAGAGCATCAGCGCTTTGTCTGCCCTGTCCGTCGTGGCCGGCCTCGCGTGCGCGTGGTTTGCGCTGCGGAAGTACAGCGCCCCGACCATCCGGCAGAGTCATCTGCGGGAGGAATCGGCATGAAGACCAACATCGTGGGCGACCGCTCAGCCGGACAGAATTCCCGAACCGGACCCATTTTAGGGGGCGACACGCTGAGCCGTTTTCTGTAAACAAATCCCATGAAGCCCTAGCGAGCAGTGCTAGTTTCGATGCAGTCGATAGCTGTAAACAGAAACCTCACATCGATCGACTGCACGTGGCACCAACGATGAAGCAGTCACAACTATTAGTTGTGCGAGATTCAAAGGACCTGACAATGAGCGCAGTAATCAATCGTGGAGGCGGTCGGCCTAGCAAGGGCCTCCGCAAATACATTGGCTTCCGCACACCGGCCAAGACCGCGGAGGACGTTCAAATGATCGCCGCCGCAAAAGGCATGACTGTCACCGATTACGTTTCCTCTGCCGTCGACCGGTCGCTGCGCGAAGATTTGGCTTTGCTGGATCAGTTCACGCACCAAGATGAACTGCCGATCCGCATGGCCTCATAGAAACAAAGAAGGCCCGCACGTAGCGGGCCTTCGAAGCTGAAGATTCACGATCCGGAGCTTGCCGGCGTACAGATCGTAAATCGTATGGAAGACCTCGACAGGCCTTCATTTGTGTTACAAAACCGATCTTGCAGGATCGGCCCTTAGCCATTCCTTGGACAGGAACAAAATCATCGTACAACAGCACGCTCTCGTGCTGCCAGCAGCAAAGCACGCTGGCGTGTCTCGCGAGCCATCCCCCACTGATAGCGCTGCTCAGGCGTGGGCTGCCCTGACGCCTCTTCTCGCAGGCCAGCCCCGTATCCGGCTCTCCCGTGACGGCGGAAAAACCTACCCTCTTAAGCATGAGCGCGCTCTGACTGAGATCCTCCCCACACTTCCTGCTGCCGTCCGTATCTTCGGCAAGGACGGCACCTGTTCTGCAATCTTCCTGGACTTCGACTCATCCGTGGCCGGTATTGACTGGGTCGAAGCCGATGTGAGAGCCGTTCAGAACTGGCTGCACAACTGCGGGGCCCGATGGATTGAGGACTACTCCCCCAACGGTGGCAGGCACGTCTACATCCCGCTGGCGAAGCGCGTGACCTTCTCGGAAGCGCGTGACCTTGTTGAGGCTTTGGGCACACGTCACCGTAGCCTGGACAAATCCCCTCACCAGAACCTTTTGCACGGCTGTATGCGTACGCCAGGTTCCCCTCACAAGCGTGGTGGCTATCAAGAGCTCGCCATGAGCCTCAGTATGGCTTACGACGTTGCTCGCAGACCGAATGATGCCGGAGTGTGGGCAGCGATGAACGCGGACCTGGCAAGGGAAATTGCCGGCGTCCGCACCCTTCGGCTGGAGCAGCCTTTTACGCCGGCGCCAGGGGATGCCCCCAAGGGGCTGCACCTGACAGGCCGGATGTCGCGGACCATGCAGCAGATGGCCATGTCAGGTCTCTATGACGCTAACCGGTATGCATCAGACTCGGAGGCACGCCAGGCAATTGTCACAGCCGCCGCGGCCGCCGGAATGGAGCTGACGGACGTCGAGCGAAGGATCCTGCAAGGAGTCTGGCCCGGCCTGGCATCTTTCTACGCGCGGTATCCCGCGCGTCACCGGCTTCCAGCCATGAAACGCGACTGGACCAACGCCGTTGGCTACTTGCAGAAAAAACCAAGTTCAAAGGGGCTGAATGACAACGCACGTATATCCCCCACAAGCCAGCCAAATACACAGCGCCTGGGGCTGGTAGGAAACCTAATCTCGTCCGACCCGCAAGTCGAGCACCGTTTCATTCGAACCTGGAGGAGCGCACTGGCTCTAAGGGAACATAAGTACGCCGATTCCAGGACCGGACTGGCACGACGCATGGTTCTGAGGGCACTGGGAGAGGCGGCACACATGACAGCGTCCCGCTTTATTGAGTTCGGGGACAGATCGATCGCTGTGGCGGCGGGACTGGATCACACGACAGTGGGCTCGCACCTCAGAGCTCTTCGGTCTGAGGTGGATCCGTTGGTGACTCTCGTTGAGGCTGGGCGGGGCACCAAGGGAGACCTCTACATGCTGACTATTCCCGAGGACATACGTGCGGCAGCGGAAGATTTGTCCTGGCGGAAGGGCAAAATCCATGCCCTCCGACCGGTTTTTCGGGAACTCGGCTTGCCGGCCGCCTTCGTCTACGAGGCACTCGAGCGCTCCCCCGGGCTCACAACTGCGGAACTGGTACGACAAACGGGACTATCTCGCAGCGCTGTCAGCGAGAGCCTCGAAGTCCTCGCAGCCTGGAATATGGCGGCACGCGATGGCAGACGCGCCTGGTCGGTGGTACCAGCGACCTCACTGAAGGAACTTGCCGAGCGTTTCGGAGTCATGGAAGCCGTAGCGGAGCAGCTGCAAAGGTACCGCATCGAGCGGATCTTGTGGCGCGAATGGCTGTCGAAGAACGTCGACACAGCCGCCGAGTTGCTCTCCCCCGGCGAGGACTATCCATGGGAGGACTACGAAGGCCCACCGGACGAATGGGCCCTCGCGGACATGGCGTTCACCAGGGCTGGATGAGGCAGACCTGCTCCCCTACCCCGGAGTGCTCAGCATAGGCCCGGTGGTTTATCGGCCCGTTGCGGGTGGGCAGCGGTTCGGAACGTAGGTGCCAGCTTCTCGAGCTTCCGTTTTCATGCCATAACTAGCACCATAAGTACGGTGGGATGTCATGCCATAGATATGAATACTGCGGTGGAACGTCCGACGGTTACTTTCCCGCCTCCGCTGCTTAGAGGCTCATTCTTTTGCAAGGTGCAGCTTGTAGGCCGTCGATACCAGGGCGCTGCGTGAAGGCGCGTTGAAGTCAACGACCTTTTCATCAAGCCATGCGATCTGCTCGTCGTCGAGACGCACCTGGATCTGAATCCCAGCTGAGCCACGGCGACGTACAGCGCGGCGCGGCATTCCCGAGGACGACAGGACGGTCTCGGGCCTGAACTCACGGGCTATGACGTCCTCATGCAATGCGTCGAAGGCATCCAGCAGAAGATCCGCGTACGTAATTCGCTGCAGGTGGACTGCCTCTTTCACATCGGCCAACAGTTCCGGCGCCAAATACACGCCCACATTGCGCGGTGCACCGGGAACACTCTCGGAAGCCTTCTCACTTGAGTTCGCGGGTTTCTTGGCGGTCTGCCCAGATTTGGTCGGGCTCGACGTGACTGTCCTCGTGGCTATTGCTTTCTCCCGCGCTTTGCTGCCATCGTCGGTCTCAGATGGGACGGGAAGTGCCGGGGCATCACTGGGTTCAACCTCGGTGGTTGGTTCCGGTAAGACGACGAGTAGAGCAGGTTCTGCGGGAGCCGTCGCGGCCATGTCACCCGATTGTCCGTCAGTGTTCCTGCGCTTTGGCGCAAGCATGCCCTCCAGCTTTGCTCCACGTTGGGTAACGGGCGCGAAGGCGTCAGCCAGACTCGGTCGGTTCCCACTCATACGAGGTTCTCACTTTCCATGGTGTTCAGGCGGGAAAGAATTTCGCCCGTAAGCTGCTCGAACTCCTCCGCCAGCCCTCCCGCGTTGCGCGAGAAGAATCCATCTGCTGGTTTCTCCCCCGCCCTGAGCGCTCTGAGTCGACTTTTCTGTGCGTCGGTTACGGCCCCCTCAAGCTCCTGGAAGAGCAGCCCTTTCTTTCTGGCATCGGCGCTGGCGCTTTCGAGATTACGGATTCTGGTCTCGAAGACGGGTGCGACGGTTCCGAGCATCTCTGCGAGTGTCTCTCGCACGCTACGCTCGAGACGCAGGGACCGTGGGCCGACACCGAACAACACGATGCCGGCAAGTTGAAGTGAAGGGTTTCGATCTCTCACAGCCATGAATCGCCGGGCGATACGTTCAACCCCGTCGATGCTCGCATCGTCGGATTTGGTCGGGATGACCACAGCACTGGAGATTGCAAAGGCGCCCTCGACGAGGATCCTCTCCCCCGGCGGCGTGTCAATCAGGATCAGGTCGTAGTCATCCGCAATCGGAGCAAGCACCGTATAGAGCATGTCTCCGAAGTCGCTTGCATCGGACCGGCTCGATCTGGAAACCATGAGCCCCTGGATGTCCTCAAGATCTTGGCCGCCAGGGATGACGTCGAGATTCTCCCTGACGTCGCGGAGTATCAATGGAGTGGTGCCGGCGATGAGAGCGTGAAACAGCTCGCGGCCCGTTTGCCTTTCGTAGCCAAGATCCCTGGCGAGGTCACCCTGCGGGTCGAGATCGACGATTAGTACGCGTAAGCCAGCAAGGGCCGCGTATCCGCCGACGTTAGCGGTGGTCGTTGTCTTGCCTACGCCGCCTTTACCGTTCGCAAAGGAGACGACGCGGTCGATCGCGCGGGCTCGGTTCGTTTGTGGGCTGGCTGGTGCTTGCAATGATCGTGCCATCGATATGACTCCCCTGCTGGTGTGATGCTCTGCGTTCCACCCTATGTTCTCTATTCCATGATCCATGGCAGTGACACGCATAGAGAGCACCATGTGAGGACTGGCTGTTGCATCTGTTTGTATGTGTGCAGGATAGACGGTGGTTATTGCCATTGTAGTGGTGGTTTGAGTACCTATTGGGAAGCTCGCGTTATTGAATGCGGGAGACAACGCACTTGTTCATATTTGAAGTTTTGTGGTAGTCCAAATTAGAACTCAACTTGAATCAAATATTGGTGTTTATGTTGAGCGATACGTTGGAATCTCAGTTAGTAGACATGGCGGAACAGCAACTATGGCTCCAATAGGGGTTATGGCGTGCGTTATGGCATGACGGGAGACGGTAAAGACTATTGGAGAGCCAAAGAGCTGCCCGGGCTCGATCTACCGTTTCGCGCAAAGGCATCACCTTCTGGTCCCACCCGTAACGGGTTGGGGGGTCCACCGGCTCCACCGGGGGGGTGGGGACGCTTCGCGGAGCGGAGGAGTGGGCTCCCTGCGTCGCCGCGATGGGGCCCGCCCAATAGGAAGCCCTGCCGGGCCAAGCACAATACACGACATGCCAGGGGACCGAGCAGCTTGCCTCGGAGCTCTCCCAGGCCAAAGCTGAGGCCGCGACCGAGCGGGAGCAGGCTCAGGCCGAAACCGCGGAGCTGCGGGCCGGCATTGAGTCCACACGCGTGCAGCTAAGGCAGGCACAGCAGGAACGAGATGACGCAAGGTCGGCTTGCGAGTGCACAGGCTGACCTCGAGCAGACCCGTGAGGCGTCCGTCGTCCTGCAAGGCAAACTGGCAACGCTGACTGCCCGAGCGCGAGGCCGCCAGAACAAATGTGGAGCTCGAATGTGCCCACGGAGAGCAACGCGTCCACGACACCTGCCGCCGCCAAATCGACCAGCTCCGCGCCGAACTAGCCCAGGCCCGCGAGACGCCGGCCAAGGAACGCCGAACCTCTCGCCCACGAACAGCTGGAGCCGGGCAAGACAAGACAGCACAAGCCCCCCCCGGACCCGAGCCGCTTTAGAACCTGGGCCCCTTCTGGGTTTCCGGTTCCGTGTCAGTCGGACCGGCACGGCCCCCGCACCGAAGAGTGCAGTCGTCCGGTTGGGCTATACCCCAAACAGACGTAAGCAAGATGTAACACGATCCCAATGAACACGTGTCAACTTGAGGTCTATAGCGACCATTCTTGACACTTAGACAGCAGGCTCTTAGAGTTGCCCTGACACTATTGAGCGGGGAACAGTGACTGGTCAAACTTTCGGTTACATCAGGGTCAGCACGCTGGACCAGAACACGATCCGGCAACTCGACAGCGAGCAGCTCGACCGGGTTTTCACCGACCAGGCGTCCGGGAAAGACCAAAACCGCCCGCAGCTGGAAGCATTGATCGATTTCGCCCGCGACGGCGACACCGTCCTGGTGCACTCAATGGACCGCCTGGCCCGGAACCTCGAGGACCTGCGCGCCATCGTCCGACGACTCACCGACAAGAAGGTACAGGTCCGGTTCGTGAAGGAGAATCTGACCTTCACTGGAGACGACACCGCGATGGCGACGTTCCTGCTTTCCGTGATGGGGGCGTTCGCCGAGTTCGAACGGGCCCTCATCCGGGAAAGACAACGCGAAGGGATCACACTGGCCAAAAAGGCCGGCGTCTACAAAGGCAGGGGCAAGGTGCTGAACGCCGGGCAGGCGGCCGACCTGGTACGACGTGCCTCCGCCGGCGAGGCGAAAGCCACACTCGCCCGAGAATTCGGGATCAGCCGCCAAACCGTCTACCAATACCTTCAACCAGACCCCCAGTAGAACGCCCGCAGTCGAATCGCGCAGGCGTGTACTGAGCAAATGGACGTTCTGTGCAGACGAGAACGGACAACTCGCCGCTCAACACTCGCCTGCACAACCCCGGAAAAACCACTCAACCAGTGCAGCCGAGTACTGAAAATGACAGTCTCGTAAGGGACTTTGCCCACTTGAAATCTGTGAATGACTTGCAATACATGGTTGCGGAACAGCAGCGGCCGCGAGATTGCTGAGCGACCTTTCTGTCTCGTTGGTTGCCTCGCACCCCAAGGGTTCCGAGACGCCTACTATGTCGCAGATAGTGGCAGATAAAGGTGAGCTCGGGAGCAAGCTTAACGGGCGCGCTAATTCAAGCCTCAGGATGATGAAGACCGTGCCACGCCTCGATCAGGAGACCGGCAGCGCGATGATCGACCGGCTTACGCGCTTCCTCCAGTAATCGGCATGCGAGCTACCTCGCTGACACGCCTCAGGAATGAGACCCAGCTGGCGGTTTTGGAAGAGGATGGAGACCTATAGGTTGTACCTGAGACGGGTCATGTATCAATGAAGAGGTTCTTGAGTGCGGGCTTCGAGCCTGCGCGGTTTTGGGGGGATAAGCGTCGTGACCATGTTTGATAGCTGGTGCTCGAGCAGCGCGCTGACCTCGATCGCCGGCCAAGCAGTTGCCAAAGTTGTCGGAAACATCGACTCTCACGACGACGCCGCAGGAGTTGAACTCCTAGCTGCCAGGCTTCCCGATGCCTACGCCGACACGACGGCTCTTGCGTTGATTGCTGAGCGGTATGGAAAGCCTGGGTTGGCGGCTTTTCTCCGCGACCGGTTGCCAACAAAGAGAAGCGCTCGATCCGGCGATATGGGTGAGATCCTAGCGACGGCGTATCTCGCTGATGAGCTTGGTTATGTCGCCGGACCTAGTCGGCTCATCGACCGTGACCACCAAGAGTGGGCGATGAGGGGTGACGACGTGCTCGCCGCCAGGATTGGTGGCGGATCAGAGTTGCATTTAGTCAAAGGCGAAGCCAAGAGTCGCGTCACCATCGGTGGGGCAACAGTCAGGGAAGCCAGAGAGGGGCTCTCCCGTAACGACGAAATGCCGTCTCCACATTCGCTGTCCCAGTTTGCTTACCGCCTTCTAAAGACATCTGATAGCAAGGTTGGCGAGGCCGTGCTCCACGTGCAGTTGACCAAGGGGGTGAGGTCGGATCACGTAAGTCATTTGATGTTTCTGCTGACGGGTAGCGACCCAAGCACCCACGTCAGCGCGGATCTCCAGGCGTACGCTGGCACGATCCCCCAGCTGACCGTCACGCTGCGAGTCCAGCATCACCAGAAGTTCATCAACGACTCCTATGACGAGGTAGTCGCCAATGTCCCGTGACGCACAAGCCCTAGTGAATGACCTCGACGCCGCCACAGACGCGGGCTTCCGTAGTCGCCTACTGGCCCGTGGGCAGGCCCAGTCGATGATTCGCCGGGACGGCCTGCTTCCGCACGGCTCGCCGGAGTTCAGCCCCTTTCTCGACGCCGACCTCCTCAACTATGGCTACGCGCTACTCGCCGACGGACTGGACCTACTTGAGCAGTTAGAAGCAGACGGCAACGACGAAACGACCAGCCAAGTCGAGGTCGCCCGGCTAGCGTTCATTCAGAGCTCATACGCCTTAGAAGCGGCCACTCGCAACGCCGCGGATGCTCCCGACAAGATGTTTCATCGACTCATCGCGGGTGCGGCCAGCCATCTCGGTGGTTACGCCGCCCGTGCCTTCTCTCTGATGGAAGGGAGCCGAGAATCCGGCCAGATGACGCCAATGGAGCTCACCTTAGCTGACCTGATAATGCGCAATCTCGATGCTATCGAGGAACGAACACGACTACTGCGCTCTTCTGCAGAAGTCTCGGACGACTCCCTGCTCACTTCCCTCTCGGGTGACGACCCCCATGAGGATGATGCGCTCGGACCCATCGCCCTGCTGCTCAGCGAGAACTACCTCTCGTCCGTGTCCTCAGGTCTCTTTGCAATTGAGGTCGGTGACCGCGAACTTCTAGCCAGTGCGATGGATTATGTGGTCCTAGGGGAGCGTGCCTCAATGGACGTGAGCGCTCCCGGACCTTGGTGGGTCTACCGGCTCACCCGTCGGATGCTCGGTGACTTGTTCGATACCAGCATCAACTCAAACGTTCCGGTCGACCCGCCAATCGGCGGCGAGGATGAAGTCTCCCGTTGGCGTTACCTGCGCCGCACTTTCATCGAAAATCTCCTTGCACGAGGGCGGTCCGAGATCGACTTGTGGCCGTCGCAGCTCCATGTCGTGGACCGAGTTTTTGCCGACGCGCGCGACCTAGTCGTCGCCCTTCCAACCAGCGCTGGTAAGACTCGCATTGCCGAACTAGCCATACTGGCGTGCTTGGCACAGAGGCGGCGTACCGTCTACGTCACCCCGCTTCGGGCTCTCTCTGCCCAAACCGAGCAGGTCCTGACAAAAACGTTCAGCCCTCTCGGAGTACGAGTGTCGTCCCTGTACGGTAGCGCGGGGATCAGTGACGTAGACGACGACGCGTTGCGCTCGAGCGAGATCGTCGTCGCCACCCCGGAAAAGCTTGACTTCGCGCTTCGGTCCGATCCTTCTGTATTGGATGACGTCGGGCTGGTTGTTCTCGACGAGGGGCACATGATCGGCGCGTCAGAGCGCGAGGTGCGTTATGAGGCCCAAATTCAGAGGCTCTTACGCCGTCCCGACGCTTCAACCCGTCGAATCGTCTGCCTGTCGGCCGTTTTCCCTTCCGGTAGAGATTTGGAGGACTTCGTTGCTTGGATCACCGACGACGATCCCCAGGGTCTGCATCAGGAGACTTGGCGTCCGACCCTGCAGCGGTTCGGCCTCGTTGAGTGGAGAGGTGACCACGCGCGACTGGCAATTACCCTCGGGTCTGACCAGCCATTTATCCCCCGCTACCTCGAGGCAATCCGGCCGGCGGGAAGGCGCAGAAGGCAGTTCCCCGCGGACCAGCGAGAGTTGGTGATCGCTACAGCGTGGCGCTTGGTCGAGGAGGGCCAGACCGTTCTCGTCTTTTGTCCGCAGCGCAACTCGGTTGAGCCGTATGCGCGCGAAATCATCGGTTTACATAGGCAAGGCCTCATCGCCACTGTCTTGCCTGATCGCGTCGATCTGAGCGGGGCGCTCGTTGTGGGAGCCGAGTGGTTCGGTGCCGGTCACCCGATTTTGAAGTGCCTCGAGCTCGGCGTCGCCATCCACCACGGAGCCCTTCCGGGACCGTTCCGCAGGGAGGTGGAGAAGCTTCTCCACGATGGCAAGTTGAAGGTCACTATTGCCTCGCCGACCCTTGCCCAAGGGCTCAACCTGTCGGCTTCGGCAGTGCTGTTCCATGGTCTCAAACGTGGCCGTGAACTGCTGAAGGGCTCTGATTTCTCCAACGTCATCGGTCGTGCCGGGCGCGCGTTCGTCGATACCGAGGGGCTGGTGCTTTACCCGATTTTCGAGCCGCGAGGGTACCAGCGCGAGCAGTTACGGCGGGACTGGCTGCAGTTAACGGAAGGTGAGGGAGGTAAGGCGCTTGACTCGGGACTCATCCAGGTCGGCCTTGCGCTGCTCAGGCGCATGTACGCATCGCGCGGGGGCGGACCCATCGAGCCCTTCCTGGACTACCTGACAGGTGGGCCAGACTGGAGCCTTCCAGTCCTGCAGCAAGAGTCGATTGCCGACCAGGTGACAGCCGCGGACACGTGGAGATCCAACCTCTCATTGCTTGATATCGGAATTCTCAGCGTCATTGGGGACGGCGCTTACGACGCCGACTCGGACGCTGCCACGCAGGTACTTTCTGACGCTCTCGTTGACTCGCTATGGGAGCGCCAGCTACGCCGCGGAGAAAGCGGTGCCGCCACGGCCGTTCGTGAATTGGTGACGGGTAGGGTCCGACATCTATGGCGCACATCCACGCCTTCTCAACGTCGCGGCTGGTATCTCGCTGGCCTGGGAGCAGACGCCGGCGCGAGTCTATCCGCGATCTCAGGGCACGTGATCGAACTGCTGGACCAAGTCGAAGTCGACCTCGTCAATGACGATCACGTCGCTGCGTCCGATCGACTCGTCGCCATCGCGAATGCCGTTTTCAGCCTAGACACATTCGCCCCTGAAGACTTGGTTGACGACTGGAGCGGCGTGCTTCGTCTGTGGGTCCAAGGCCTGAGTCTTGCTGACCTCCGCGGGGATCGCGTCGCGATCGCGCGATTCATCGAATCCGGGCTGGTCTATAAATTGGTCTGGGGCATGGAGGCCGCCCGGGTCTTCGAGGCAGCCCAAGGCAATGCCCTCGCCGAGACGCTGAATGGTGCAGCCGTGACCGCAATCGAGACCGGAACTTTCAACCGGTCGGCATCGGTCCTCATCCGCTCCGGATTCGACCATCGACTTGCCGCCGTGAACGCAGTCGTCAGCACTGGTGCCGACTTCAACTCGGCAGCAGACATGCGCCAATGGATAGATGACCTCGACCCCAGATACGCATGGAACGAAACGTGGCCGAGCCGTGAATCTCGGTCAGCGTGGGAGGAGTTTGCGTCACACGTCCGCCACCCACGCCTCCGCCAATGGGCGCGCAGCAATGAAGATATTGAAGATGCTAGGTGGCATGGAGATGCGCCTGCCCAAAATACATGGCTCCGGGTCACCGTCCGCGACGCAAACACTGTCCAAATCTGGACGCCTGGCTTTGACCTCCTCGGCGAAGCCAGTGTCCAGATAAACCCCGAGCGACTCGGAATTCTTCGCGCGCAACGTATGCCTGACTCTCACGGGATCCGCTTGTTGTATCGCGGCCCCCGGGACCTCTTCCCTTCCACAGGCTCAAAGAATTCGGCCCAGCCCCAGTAGCATGGTCATGCGAGCTCCTTCGCTGGAATGCCTCACGAGTTGGTCTTAGCGGCTGGTATCAGAAGAGGCATGGGCCCCGGGATCGATGCTGGTCAACAGGGGACGGATGATCATTTCGTTCCATCCGTGCTCGAGTAGAGCGGTACGCAGGTCAACGGAGTAGGCGTGGAACTGCGTACGTCCGACGCCACGCTACCGGAAGGATGAGGCGTTGGCATGGCGACCTTTTTGGGACCTGTCCAGCATGTTCGATGCCTGCGTGCCAGGCCCGCCCCTAATCAGGGCGGGGATGTGGTCATTCGAGCCGGAGCCAATCGTGGCAGCCACATCCTTCCCCAAATCGACTCGGTGTCTCGAAACCTACGTGTCTCGAATCCCATAGATTGCGGGGCACCTGGGTTGGTAGCTCGTGGTTCACGGTCCTGATCGTCCACCATGATTGTCCCGGGAAGGGTCGAGGCGGGTGTTGCTGGGTGGGCCGGTTGGCTTCGTCAGAGAAGCTCGTTGACGCGACGAATGTGCAACAGGCGATAGCTGCTAGACACGTCGGTGGTCATGGTTGAGTATTCCATGGTCTTCAAGAGAACCGCAGCGTAAAAGTGATCGTCTCCAGTTGGAAGTCCTGACATCTCGGCTTTGGCCTCGGGTGCCATCTGCCCTGAATACCGTTGCCCAGCAACGTTGTCGAAGAGTTCGAAAATGCCAGTCCGGAGATTTACACCGACCAACGTAACCCTAGCTAGTTCCAACTTCTCGCTATCAGGGCTTCGATCATCAATGATAGATAGAGCATGCCGGACTGACGTGAGGTGAATTTTTACAGCACTTAGCTCCCCTAAATGGGTTGCAAGAAACACGCCCGCCCCGGTTTCGTCGTCTGAAAGTACCGTGAGTAGATTGCGGAACTTACTTCGAGCCCGTATGCCATACCTACTTAGGAGCTCCGTCAACTGATGTTGAGAGTCTGCTGCATGTAGTAGCTCTAGCAGTCGCTCCGTTGACTTGTTTACTAGGTCGTGCCCTACCAGCGTTGGGTTTGATCTGGGGGCCAGAACCAAGACAAAGGACGCGGCTAGGGCTCCCGTGAAGACGAGTTCAGACTCCTGGAGGATTTCTTCAGGTATCAGCCCGCGAGCCGTCGGCCGGCCACGCTCCTCTTGTGCCAGCGAGTCAAGCGTCTCTTGAAATGAACCTGCCAGTCGAGACAACGAGCGGAGGGAATACTCGGTTCGACGCGTGTTGGGAGGAAAAATCTCTAATGCTATGCGAGTTCTAAACTCCCCCTCAGAGTCGACTCTAAATTTGTCCGGGTCGAATGAGGGAAGGGTTTCAGTGTCAATGTCCAACCTCGCATCGGGAAGAGGAAGCCAGTCATCTTGTATTTGATCGGCAAGGATGGTCTCTAGCCTATTTTTAGGACTTTCGATGCCGTAATCAGCGATTACTTGATATACGAACCCATCTTCTGCGTGGGTGTAGACGTCCCTTAACGGGATGTGTCCGCTTCGGACTAGATTCATCCGAGCACGGGACACCGAAACATAGAGATAGGTTTCGGTGTTTTCGTCCTCGTCTTCATCCACGCAGTTAGCCAGGAAGAGGTTGCCCGCTCCGCTCTGGGCAACGAACAGACGGGGCCCATCATGTTCAAAGAAGACCTCGGAGATGGCAAGCGAGCCGAGCGCCGTATCTGTCGCAGGTACGAGCGTCATGGTTTTTCCGCTACACAAGTTGCTGCCGGAACATGATTCAGCGGGTCCGGCCACCAGTCATGATGCGAATCTCCCATAGAGTTAGGAGTGGAATCAACCCATCCACACGTCAGCTCAACTGACGATATCGACTTTTTTCGCGCCCACGGGGTACTTTTTTGTGCGTTCAAAAGGTCCTGCATCTCCGTGAATACAGAATGTCCGTAGCACTCGCGCTTTTGGTTTGCTCCTGCCATGGCACAGGCGCCCCCGGTCTTACTGATGGGAAGAATCCAGTCGCTGCCCGAAGGCGAAGCGCCAAGGGTGAGCTTTCCCGCGGTCAAACGATAGACCGTCCCCGCTGCTGGACTTGCAGTTGGTGGATGGTAGGGAAGCGGGAATTCCGTAGGCGGCACGCTAGGAGTCGGGCTCATTCTGGTGACTCTACCAACGGATGTCCCCGTGGCATGGTTGCGGCGCAGCCAGACCAAGGGTCATGTTTCAGTTTTGTCATTCGTATTGGATTTGGCGTGACCAGGGGCCACAACAGTTCCCGCGGCGGGGAAGTGTCCTAGAGGCACGCTACTTCGGACAAACTAGCGCGCCGTCTCCTTCTTGCACGGGCGATGGTTGATCACCGCTTTGCGTACTTGGCGTAACGCTCGAGTAGTAGTCTCTGGCGATCCAGTTCCAAGGCCCCGGGGGGTATGCCAAAGAAGGAATCAACTTCCTTGTCCAGGGCGAGGTGAGCAGTTAGCAAGTCCTTAGGCATCGAGTTTGGATCGTAGAGGCTTTCAAGTGAAGCCCCTGGATGGTTGGTCCGTGCAGCGAGAACCCTTGAGCCCGCCTCAATGATTACCTTGCGTGCTTCCGGGTGCGTATTTCCAAGGGGAAAGTTGTTCCACACGATGGTATTTGAAAAACGATAATCGGACTTGAGTCTTCCTCCGACCATGCGTTGCCAGACCATGAACAGCGATGACGAAATTAGCGCGAACAGGAAGCCGTCGTCGTCCGGCGCGGTGAATGCCAGGTTACTCGTGATCACTTCTGGCTCCATGCGGGCCGTCGTTAGGTACATTCGGTTCTCGCTGACGACAGATGGGACGCATAGATAGTGACGTTTCGGCTGCCGGATCTCGGTGAAGAGGTGCGGTGTAGCTGCCTGTATGCGGGTTGCCGCTTTGGTACTCGCGAGACGCATCTGCCGGACGCCCTCGACTCGTTCCCGGAGGATGGGAGAAGCCTGAATGTCCGACCCTGGTGCATCAACAAGCCATAAGCACCATCGATCACTTCCATTGATGAGTTCATCGGCTCCGATGAACGAACGTAGATATTTCATCGCTATGGGGTCCGCCATCACGCTTGGGTATTCCGGCTTCTTTACCACCAGAAATCCTCCATCCACTGGCTTGGATCCATAGTTCACCTCAGGCAACGAAGGGGTGAGCGGTTTGGATCGCTTCCGGACCAGGACGTTTGGTCCGTCGACGAGGTAGGCATTGATGAATGGAACTTCATTGTGTTGAACTGCCCCTTTACCTCCGCTGTAATCCCATAACTGCGGCTGAGGGCCGCCCTTGTCAAAGCCAACGATCACACAATGGACAGCGGCTTTGCCCGAAGCCTCCGACTCCCATGGGAAGGTACGGTGGGCGAAACGGATCCTCCAGCCGTCCCTGAAAATCGGTTCGAAGAGGGCCGGAACTGGTTGCCCCTGGGCAATGGAGTTGGTAGTGACATAAGCGAACCTTGCTCCTTTTGTCGAAGACAGGAAGGCGAGGGCTTTGGCATGCCAGCCGGTGACGTAGTCCAGATACCCGTCATAGTCGTTACCCCAGGCGAGCTGCAGGTCCGCCGTCTGCTCGTCTGTCCGTAGTGACTGGCCTGCGTAGGGCGGGTTGCCTGCGACGATTGTGTCGTCATCCGGTTGAAAGAGGTCGGACCATTCGAACCGAAGGCTGTTCCCCCGGCCTAGATTGTCTTCAGTTGCCGTAACGATCGTCGCCTGCTGCCGAATCGGCAACCTTTCAGGCGCATATCCCAGGCGTTCGATCATTTGGAGATCGCATTGCCGGTCCATGAGGAACATGGCTGTCTCAGCAATCCTGGCTGGCCATTCGTCGATTTCGATACCAAAGAAGTTGTCCAGGACAACCTTAGGGTCTAGAAAGGTTGTCTTCCCGCGTCCTTGCCTGTCGTCAGCTGTTCCAACTGCAATTTCGAGCTGGCTGGCATCTACCTTGCTGCTTCGTTGGGATTCCTTGAGTTTGAGCCGTTCCAGGATCGCAATTTCGAGCAAGCGCAATTCGCGGTAGGCGATGATGATGAAGTTCCCGCAGCCGCAGGCCGGGTCCAGGAAGTGGATGCGCGCGAGCCGTTCTCGCAGCCTAGTCAAAAGGGCGGTTTCTTCTCGATGATCGACGGCCTTGGCGTATTCCTCCCGAAGCTCATCGAGGAACAAGGGGTTGAGGGTCCTAAGGATGTCCTTTTCCGACGTGTAGTGTTCACCGAATTCACGCCGTGTCTTCGCGTCGCGCACGGATTGGAACATCGAGCCGAATATTGCTGGAGAGATATCTGCCCAGTCGGATGAACATGCGTCAAGGATTGCGGTGCGCAGTTCCCGTCCAACCGGGGGCAGCGTGATCCGCTCCCGGAAGAGGCCGCCATTGACGTACCGAACCCCATTGAGATGAGGCGGCGCAGCCTCCCTGGTTTCCGGTTTCGTGTCTAAGTAGATGAAGAGCTCGTTGAGGCGATCTGCCAGATCCGCACCATCCGGCCGGGTGTGATTGATGATGAAGTTTTGAAACAAGTCCTTGGCCCACATGTCCGTGTCGTCCCCGAACATGAGGAACAGAGTGCGAGCCAGCGTTACAGAGATCTCATGTTCGGGAGTGCCTGCTGCTGTAAGAGCGTCGAACATGGAAACCATGAGCTTGGAAGCCCGTTTGGTTTCCTTCTCTGTTTCAACGTCGAAGGCTCTCTTGACGCGTTCGATGACATCAGTTGCGCTCAGGCTCTCCGCAATGCCCAGTGTGATGGCTTCAAGACGTTTCGCCAGCTTGGGGTTCTCCCGGCCTTTGACGTGCACGTGCGAGGTGAGTCTCGTGTTGACGCTGCCGGCCTTGATAGTGCGGACCGGCCAGCGCCAGATCTGCTTCGTGTCGTCATGGAAAATGACCAGACGGTCGGTTGATGTCTTAGCGATGGCACGGTCGACGGCTGCCTGGTCGGATGAGTTGGGTAACTGGGGACAGACCCAGACCCGAAGCCCTTTATAGCTGGATATGTTGGCTACATGGTAGGTCTCGTTGCCATTTAGCTGTACCGCGAGCGGCGGCTGGTCTGGTCTGGACCAACGCAGGTGCTCCAGGAAGAGCGTCTGGTAGTCATGCTTTTCAACGAGGTTGAGCAGGGTGGCGGCCATTAGTCTTGGACTCCCAGTGAGCAGACGACCCGTACGGGGTCCTTGTCTATGGATTTGATTACGAGCTTGTCGTCTTCCTGCAGCTGGTTGAGGATGGCGACCAGGTCCTCATCCGAGACCCGGATACGCAGGGCGGCCCGGAGTTTCACTTCAGCTGCTTTCTGCAGGGGGCGTTCGTGCAACGCGTTGAGGGCGTCTTCCCCGCCGCGCATAAAGAGGGTACCTGTGAACCGTTCCCAGATCCGCTTGCGGACGCCCTTTAGGTTGCCGGTGGCGACACTGTCACTGGATAAGGGGCCGTGCACCAGGTGCTGCAGCCTTTCGAAGTGGTCTTCCCTGAGCTGGGCGGTAGGGGTTTCTGGCTCGGCATGGAAGAGCTTAAACGCCTCGTAGGGGGTGATGAGTCTTTCGCGTTCCCGCAGGCCGTCTTCCCCGCCAGTGGACACCGCGAAAGCGTCGACACCGGAGGTGGTGTTGACGTAGCAAACAACGCAGCTGCGGGATTCGTTGATGAACCGGTTCCGGGTTGACTGGACCATGTCGGGCATTGCCAGTACCCGCTTCGCGATGTCGGGATGTTTTTCCAAGGCGTGGGACCAGACCAGCCAGGCCTCGCTAACGACGTCGGCTTCCTCGTCCACGACGGCGTCGTCTTCAAGTGTTCCGCCATAGAAGTTGTCGAGGATGCTGATTTCGCTGTCAGTGCCGAAGAATTGCTCGTCTGAGCCGAAGGCTTGTGCTGATGATTCAAGTCTTTGCTTAATGCGCTGACGCAGGCTGATTTGTTGCTCGACCTTTTCGTGGGAGATCAGGTAGACGTATACGGTGAGGGATTTCTGGCCGATACGGTCTACGCGGCCGGCGCGCTGGATGAGCCGAATGATGGCCCAAGGCAGGTCGTAGTTAACGACGATGTGGGAGTCCTGGAGGTTTTGGCCCTCGGAAAGAACATCGGTAGCGATCAGCACGTTGATTGGGTCTGAGACTGGCTCGTTATTCACTTCGGCGCCAGGGAGTTTATTGGATGTTGGGGAGAACCGTCGGGCGACCGCACCGAGATTGTCGGTGTTACCGGTTGCCAGACCGACGTTTTGAATGCCGGATTCTTGTAAGGCCTTGGCTATGTATTCGGCTGTGTCCTTGTACTCAGTGAAAACCAGAACCTTGTCTCCAGGATGGTTTTTGGTCAGCAGGTCGACGAGAGCGTTGATTTTCGAGTCCTTGGACGGGTCCCAGGTTCCGTACCTGCTTAGTAGCCAGGTGAGCGTGTTGTTATCGCGCTCCAGATCTGCCCTCAAGGCATCGGTGAAGATGGTGGTGTTGAGCCACTTCGTTGATGCTGGGAGATGCCTTTGGAGGTATTCGTAGCGTGAGGCCGATGTACCGTGAGTTCCTTCAGTCTCCTCAATGTCCTCGTCGGTCACTGCTCCGAACTGCTTGTCGGCGAAATTGCCCAACGGTACCGGGAGACGGTTCTCTATGGCATACAGATACAGGTCATTTCGGGCCCGCTGACGCTGCAGTGACTGGATGAAGGAGTACCCGGAAGACGACAGCCGTTTGAACAGGCCTGTCCGCACAAAGCCTGCGACGTTTCCCCGGCCGGTCCTGATGTCCTCGAGGATTTTCTTGTCATCCTCGGTGTGTCGGCGTTTCGGAGAGTCGTAGGAAGCCAGAACATACCTCGGAAGCAGCAGAGACTTGATGGCGTCCAACGTTTCGTCGTCCTCCATGAGCCTCGCCGGGTCGTCGGCACCAAAGTCATGGCTGACAGGCCGTGACACCCGAACCGGAAAGAAGAACGGCGTCCCGTCGGAGAACTGCAGGTATTCGCGCTCAACCGTGCGCCCGTCCGCCAGCACGACCGGCTTCTTCTTGGCTGTCCTCTTGATGAACGAACGGGTGCGGCGAACCAGATGATCGCTCATAAGACGCTTCCAATCCTCCGATTCCTCAGAGAATCGGAAGGCCGCCAACGTGTTGGTCTTCCCGTCCACTTTCTCCGCAAGTGCCGGGTTCAATGCCAAAGCTGCCATTGGTTCAATGCCCAGGTCGTCGTCTTCGTCCAGGTACAACCCGATCTGGTTAGCGACGTCCTCAAAGGCAAGGTTGTACGGCGTAGCGGTCAACAACAGGACCTTCGAGTCGTTTCCACGCACATACTCTCTGATGGCCTCGTAGTCTTTTCGCGTATTGGTGCGTAGGTTGTGGGACTCGTCGCAGATCACCAGCTGGAAACGTTTCAGTTCCGGAAGGACCTTGGCGGCCATCGAGTAGGGAACGACGCGGCCTGGGATGTCATAGGCGTCAAGGTGCTTCTGCCACATCTCCTCAAGGTTCTTCGGGCATAGGACAAGCGTGGAGTAATCCTCCGCGGCCTGCAGCAGCATGGCCGTGGCCACTGCAGTGAGGGTCTTACCCAGGCCGACCACGTCGCCAAGCATTGTGCCGCCCCTGCGGACTATCCGCCGCGCCAGGATTCGGACGGCGCTCTCTTGATAATCAAGGAGCAACTGATGCATCGATGGGGGCAGTACGTAGCCGTAACCGTCTCGGACATCCTGCGACATAGAATGGCAGACCTTCAGGAAAACCTCGAAAGGCGTGGGCTGCTGTTCTGCTGCCCAGGATTCCTCAATCAGCTCAATGATCTGTTCGGTGATCGGCAGCGAGAACGTGTCATCCCAATGGGTGGTAAACCAATCGTCCAGCTTGCGTGCAGCGTCCTGTTCTAGGACATCGACGTTGAGTTCGAGATTCCTGTAGAGTCCCGCCGCCGTCAGGTTGGACGACCCGAGGTAACCCATGACGGGAAGGGCATAGTGGCCGGGGTTGTGCAGAATGTAGGCCTTGCCGTGCAGGGGGCGCCGTGTGAATACCTTGATTTCGACCAAACCGGAACGGAGCTGCCGCTTCAGCGCACGAAGCGAAGTCTGGCCTTCTTTAGTGGAAAGACCCCTCATGAGCTGTTCTCGCAGGTGGCTTACCAGCTGGGCCTGCCGCATTCGGGCGGACTCAAAATCGGCAATCCCTGCATGCGGGTCCGGCGGCTGAACCTGTTCCTGAAGATCTTGCAACATGGAATCCGCGGCCGAGGGTGCCACCATCCCAACAAGGATCCGCGCAGCCGGATCACCCGACACTCCGTCTGCTTGCTGTTTCGCATCCACCAGCTCCGAGAACGTCCCCCACCCTCGCAAGTCGAAATAGCCTGTGGCTACGTCTATGCGCTTATGCTCCGGAAATGTTTTGAGGAGGCTGCCTCCGAGAGTGTTGGTCTCAGAGTTGTCGAAGATCGTCGGCATTTTCCCCCACTAGTATTCCCCGCTCCTCATATAAGAAGTCGGCAATCGGCGCAGATTGTCAGTGCAATCTTATGACTTTGCAGAACGAAGCCTCCTACAAATGCGCCTGACCTCCACTAGTTCCCTTGGTGCGCCGACTCTGAGGCTGCAAACAATCAACACGGTCACCAACCGCAGATACGTCACCATCGGGACAAGTGAATTTGCCCAGCTTGGTTGGTGTACTTCTCCAATGACGCAGGCCGCCCATGGCCGGCGACCGTGCACATCCCTGGCTGGGCTTGAACTGAGTAGAACTGCGGTTAGGGAACCAGATGCAAGACCGGTTGTGTCGAGGTTGTTTGCCTTGGCTGAGGACAGGGACTCCCCGTCTTTGTGTCATGGATCCGCCCCACGCTGGCCAATCGGTTGGCGTGCATCCCAACGCTGGCGTCGACAATGACACTTAGCACTTCCCTCGCCCGGGTGCGCCGGTTCGCGCTTGGCAAATGGCTCGAGCGCAGAGGCGACAGCCACCTCTGTCCGGCAGATACTGGAACCGAGGCGTCAGGCCGGTGGTTCCTGGTCCTGGCTCAAACTGTCGGTGGCGACACATAGTGTCGAACGCATATTCTATTAACAGTTTTTATATTAGAAGGTGTGTTCTAGTGCTGGATGTTGATGAGCGTGTGTTAGTACGGACGACTCCGGACGGATTGCCCCTGGGTTTTGAGTGGCGGGACCGGCAGTATCGGAGCACCGAGACACCTCTGCGGTTCTACACCCGTCGCCCGTGGTGGGTCGAGCAGGCCCGTATTCAGAAGGGCATCGGCCCGCAGGTCCTCGAGACGGAGACCTGGCGGATTACCGCCTCGGGCCGCGGACGTTCGGCCGAGCGGGTGTTCGAGCTGGTCCGTGACGACGCTGATTGGGTGCTGGCCCGGATCCTCGGCTAGAAGCTTCTGATGTTTACCCACCTGCACGCCGCGTCGGCGTTTTCAGCACATTACGGGGTGGACTGGCCGGACACACTGGCGGCTGCGGCAAAGGCCGGGGGAGCGGACGCCCTGGCCATGACCGACCGTGACGGGCTCTACGGGATCCCCAAACACATCGGGGCGTGCATCGCGGCCGGAATCGATCCGATCCTCGGCGTCGAGCTCGCCGTCCTCGACGACGATGGAGCCGTGGGCGGACGCGTCGTTGTCCTGGCCCACGGCCACAACGGCGGCGTCGGCTATGCGGCGCTGTGCCGACTGGTCTCGGCCGCCCACGCCCGCAAGACCGTCGCGGTGACCCGGGCGGAGATCGCGGAGCATCTTGTCACCGATGCCGGCCCGGTGGGGACCGTGCTGCTTGGGCCGTTGTCCGACGTCGGGCTCAAGGTCGGGACCCGCGGTGACGGCATGGCCCTGATGGACCAATGGCTCGCCGTCGTGCCCAGGGAAGCGTTGCGGGTCGAGGTCGTCTCCCACCTGTCCGCGCCCGGGCTGCCGTTCAGCCACACCCACGCCACACGGATGCTCCGCCTCGCCGGACGCGCCAGGGTCACGGCGGTGCTGACCAATGCCGTCCGTTACGTTCTGCCGGACGGGGCGATCACCGCTGACATCCTGGATGCCGCCCGGGCGCTGCGCCGCCTGGACGAGACCGGGGTCCAGCCCACGGCCCAGGCCTGGCTCAAACCTGCACCGATGATGAAGGCCCTCGCCGCGGAGATCGCCGCGGTAGGCCAGGCCGGCGCCGGAGCCGCGAAAGACCTGCTCGCTGAGACCGCGGCCCTGGCGGACCGGTGCCGGATCGATCCTGTCGGCGATGCGGGCTGGGGTGTGCCGGTGATGCCCGAAGCCTCCATCATCGGCATCATCGGCATCACCGGCGACCCGCTCACTGTCCTGTGGGAACGGGCCCGGGCCGGGGTCAACACCCTCTACACCGGCTCTGACAAGACTGCCATGGAGGTGGTGGAGTCGAGGTTGCGGCTCGAGATGGACACGATCGCCGAACTGGGGTTCGCGTCCTATTTCCTGACCGTGGCCGAGGTTGCCCGGCTCATCCGGGACATGGGGATCCGCTCCGCGGCCCGCGGCTCCGGGGCCGGGTCTCTGGTCAACTACGCCTTGGGCATCTCGTTCGTGGATCCGATCCGCCACGACCTGCTGTTCGAACGGTTCCTGAGCACCCGGCGCCGGACCCTGCCGGACGTGGACATCGACGTCGAGTCCGCCCGCCGGCACGACATCTATCACGAGATCTTCCTGCGCTTCGGCCCGGAACGGGTCACCCTGATGTCGATGCAGTCCGGCTACCGGGCCCGCGGCGCGGCCCGGGACGCCGGCATGGTCCTGGGCATGGACCCGGACGACATCGACGGGATCGCCAAGAACCTCTGGCGCTTCTCCGCCTCCCACTTCCGGGAGGCCATGGCCGAGAAACCCGAACTGCGGGACCTGGCCGAACGGGTGGAAGGCAGCCGGCAGCTGGACCTTCTCGTGGACATCACCGAACGCCTGGACCGGCTGCCGCGGCATATCTCCATGCACCCCTGCGGGGTGATCCTCTCCGACACGTCCCTCCTGGACCGCACCCCGGTGCAACCGTCCGGGATGGGCCTGCCGATGTCCCAGTACGACAAGCACGACATGGACCCGATGGGCATGATCAAACTCGACGTCCTCGGGGTCAGGATGCAGTCGGCCATGGCCTACGCCGTCACCGAAATCCGACGCACCACCGGGGAAAACATCGACCTCGAGGCCGTGCCGCTGGACGATGAACCGACCTTCGAGCTGATCCGTTCCACCCACACGCTGGGGTGTTTCCAGATTGAATCCCCGGGCCAGCGCGAACTCGTGGGAAAGCTCCAGCCGGCCGTGTTCGATGACCTGATCACCGACATCAGCCTCTTCCGCCCCGGGCCCATGCAGGCCGAGATGGTCAAACCGTTCCTGAACCGGCGCGGCGGCTGGGCAACCGTCGAGCAGCTCCACCCGGACCTGGAACCCTTCCTGCGGAACACCTACGGGATCGTGGTCTTCCACGAACAACTCATGCGGATCATCGACACCTTCACCGGCTGCGGGCTCGCCTACGCCGACGTGCTCCGGCGCTTCCTGTCCGACGAAGACCGCCTCCCCGGCGTCGAGAAGTTCTTCCACGAGAAAGCCCTTGAGCGCGGCTACCTACCGGAGGTGATCGGGAAGGTCTGGGGTGTCGTCAAAGGCTTCGGGTCCTTCGGCTTCTGCCGCGCCCACGGCGCCGCCTTCGCCAAACCCACCTTCCAGTCGGCCTGGCTGAAAACCCACTACCCGGTCCAGTTCATGGCCGGGCTCTGGACCCACGACCCCGGCATGTACCCCAAACGCCTGCTCGTCGCCGAAGCCCGCCGCCTCCGCATCCCCATCCTGCCCCTGGACGTCAACCGCTCCACCGACGAATACGTCACCGAACCGACCCCCGACGGCCGACTGGGGATCCGCATGTCGCTGGCCGACGTGAAAGGCATCCAGGTCCGGGAAATCCACCGGATCCTCGCCGAACGGCCCTTCGACTCCATGGCAGACCTGAAGGAACGCGCCCGGCTGCGCGCCTCCACCGTGCAAAGCCTCGCCCTCGTCGGCGCCCTCGACACCCTCTACACCGGGCAGAACAAACGGACACGGCCCGGCCTGACCGCCCGGAACCAGGCCACCCGCACCGCGAAACGGTGGCAGGTCATCCCCGGACAGCTCGCCCTCCCGCTCCCGGCCATCGACGCACCCACGATCCCCGAGGACATGCCCGAACTGACCGGCATGGAGATCACCCGGGAAGAACTGGACATCCTCGCCCTGGACGTCAGCCACCACCTCATCGACTCCTACCAGCCGCTCCTGGACCGGCTCGGCGCCACCAAAGCCAAAGACCTCCTGAACCTGCGCAACGGAAGCAAAGTTCTCGTCGCAGGGATCCGGGTCGCCACCCAGACCCCGCCCATGCGCGGAGGCAAACGCGTTGTCTTCATCAGCATCGATGACGGCACCGGCTGTGTCGACGCCACGTTCTTCAGTGACGCCCAGGAAAGAGTCGCCCCGCCGATCCTGTTCTCCACTAACCTGCTGCTGATCGAGGGGACCACCCGCCGCACCGGCCCACGGGGCATGTCCCTCCAAGCCAGCAACGCCTGGGACCTCGCCGCCGTCGCCCTGCCACGCCCGGCAAAGGCATCATAAGAAACTGCGTCGATACTGAGGTCCACCGTCCCGGAATCAGGACCGTAGGTTTTAGACGAGCGGGTTTTCCACCGTTTCCAGGCGCTGCCGCCCGTCCTCGTCCTTGACGAGTTCGACGGGCCGGAGGGTCCAGTCCGCTGCGACGTCGTACGCCTCGCCGCGTACGAGATCCAGCAGGCCAAGGCCGTCCTTGTCCCGCGGGTCCAGCCAGGCGTCGATCGTGCCGGCTGCCAGAGGGATCGGCAGCCGGTCATGCAGCGCACCCAGCTGCGCCAGGGATGCTTGCCCGGAGTCCAGCGGAGGAGCAGCCATCGTCAGGATGGTGCAGGACAAGAGCCAAGCATCCTGGTGCGACTCGTCCTCGACGGCAGCGTTGCGCCAGGGCGCATACAGCCCGGCGAAGGCGATGGTGTCGCTGCCATCAGGCGCGATCTCGTAGCGCTGCTTCGGGTCCGTGCGCTTTGGCCCGGACTTCTTCCATTCCGCATAGCTGGCGGCCGGGACAGCTGCCCGCCACCGCGGAACAGAGGCCCGGAATGTCGGCTTGTCACCAACGTCCTCGCTGCGGGCATTGAAGGTCGCGAACTTGGATTCAAAAGCCGTGGCGAATGTGGGGATCATGCCCCAGCGGCCAACGGACAGTTCCCGCCGCACAACCCCGTCCTCACCCAGCCGGCCCTGCAGGAAAGGCACCTGCGTTGTGGGGCGCACGTCCAGATTCGGCGCGGACTCCCGGACCCCGCCAACCAGCTGCGCGCCAAATTCGATGCCCAGCTGGTTCATGGTCTTGACGTTTGAATAGCGACCGCACATGCAGATCCTCCTGGAGGGACTTCGTTGCGCTTCATCCTTTGGCCGCGAAACGGCCCCAAGGAACGAAAGGTCCCGTCTGATGGGGGACCAGCCGGGACCTTCCAACGATAACAACGCACGCTGGGAATGTGCAGGGGGCGTGAGGTCGGGCGTACTCTGGACGGACTTCATATCAGGAAGGACCCCGGAGAGGAAAGGCGGTATTCACCAGCATGAGCCTCAAAGACGAGTGGGACCGGCTCGATTCCGGGACCCGGACTTGGCTTCTGGAAAATCCGGCATGTCTGGTCCTGCCCCCCCGTCATGTCGGCCAAGATCACCAAAGACGCACGAACAGACATTGCGTGTGACCGGCACGGGCAGGTCGTACTTTCCGCGGAAGACCACGGTTTTATCCGGGAAAAAGCAGAGGCTGCCGGAAGACCAATCCACCTTCCTGTGAGGGAATACCGGTTCTTCGACACCGCGCCTTTACCGGTCATCAGGACAGCGCCGTCCGGAAGAAGCGCCGCGGCTTCGTCGGATGAGGCTGAGTAGGACAGGACCGGGTTGTACCCAATGGGGCCCAGCTTTGAGCTGTGCGGAGGGCTCCACCTGACCTCCAGTGGGCATAACCCGTCCCAAAAAGCCGCCGTGCTCTGATCCGGACGGCTGAATCCGTGGCTGGGCGGCACCCTCTACCGGTCCGCAGGCCCTGGCCCGTCCGGTGCTGCGTCATCTGCGCGGTAGTCCCTGAGCATGGCGGCCAGAGCCCGCACGGCGGCCGGATCGTCTTCCCAGAAAGAAGTCCCCTTCCGTGTGCAGGCATGGAAGGCGGTCACACCAGCCCCTTCTGCAGCTTGGGCGAGTTCGGCCCTTGCCTGCCTCAGCTCTGCCAGCTGCTCAGGTGTTGATTCTCCGGCCTGCGGCCCGGTCCGCCTGGCAGCGGGCAGACCTCCGTCTGCCTTGGTCCGGCTTCTCCGGAAAAAGCCTCTTAACCCCATTGCGGTGCCCCCTGGTCTTGGGAAAGCGCCCCTCCAGCCACACCATGTTTTGCTTCGACTGGCGGGACGTTTCCACCGTATCAATCACCTGGTTTCCGCTTCGCTCGCACCAGGGAATAAGGGCGTCCGCTGCGCGGCCGGCTGTGGGGTCCAGGGCGCGCCGTCGCAGAGCTCCGGACCCCCAGGACCGGTGTGTCTACGACGTTTTTTGGCTGCTGTCCTTCGGATTGTACGTGTCCGCTCCACCCCGTCTAGCCCCTCCTTCGTCGGGGCCTGCGGCCCGGGGAATCGGCTCCGGCGCTCCTTCGTCGCTTATTTCCTGCGCAGATTCCACGGTCCTTG